>JAWWOL010000473.1:0-5488 GCA_033851695.1 Frankiales bacterium | reverse complement strand
GGTGCTGCCGGCCGAGCGGGCCAGCGGCGAGAACGAGCCCACCCTCGAGGCCCACGCCGGTGACGAGCTGGCGACCCGCCGCCGCCGGCGTACCAGCGCCTGACTGTCGCCGCACCGGCGCCTACGCTCCGGCGTGACCCGGCGCCGACCTCTCGGACCGACCGCGGCGGCCGGTCGCCTGCGGGGTTGCCGGCCCATCCGCTGGTAGCCTCGTAGATGCCGCTAAAACCCGTACGGGAGAGCTTCACGCACGCCAGCGTGGGGCGCCGAAGGAGCAACCTCCCCGGAATCTCTCAGGCCGCCGAACCGTACGGGCGAGGCAACTCTGGAAAGCAGGACGCCCGGTGCGAGCCGGACGTCCTCACCGACGGTGAAAGCCCGGGCGACCGGGTGAAGCTCTCAGGTCCCAGGACAGAGGGGGAGCCCCCGCAGCCCGGCACTGTGCCGCGTTGCCCTCGAGGAGGCCCCAATGCTGCCCCACTCTTCTGACCTCTCCAGCCGGCGCACCCCCGTCCCGTTCTCCGCCCGGCACATCGGGCCGGCGGAGGACGACATCGCCAAGATGTTGGCCGTGGTCGGCTACGGCTCCCTCGACGAGCTGACGGCGACCGCGGTGCCTGAGGCGATCAAGGCCCTCGAGGGTCTCGACCTCCCGGCCGGCCGTTCCGAGCCAGAGGTCCTCGCCGAGCTGCGCGAGCTGGCGGCCCGCAACACCGTGATGGTGTCGATGATCGGCACCGGTTACTACGACACGGTGACCCCGCCGGTGATCCTGCGCAACGTGCTCGAGAACCCCTCCTGGTACACCGCCTACACGCCCTACCAGCCCGAGATCTCGCAGGGCCGGCTCGAGGCGCTGCTCAACTTCCAGACCGTGGTCTCCGACCTGACCGGGCTGCCCATGGCCAACGCCTCCCTGCTGGACGAGGGCACCGCAGCGGCCGAGGCCATGGCGCTGTGCCATCGGGTCAGCAGCGGCAAGGGTGTCTTCGTCGTGGACGCCGGCTGCCACCCGCAGACGATCGCTGTCGTCCGCACCCGGGCGTTGCCGCTGGGCATCGAGGTGGTCGAGGCTGACCTGACCGCCGGGCTGCCCGACGTCGAGGCGTTCGGCGTGCTGGTGCAGTACCCGTCGACCCATGGCGAGGTGGTCGACTGGTCCGCTGTCATCGAGGCAGCGCACGGGCGAGGTGCGGTCGTGGCGATGGCCACCGACCTGCTGGCCCTGACCCTGCTGCGGTCACCCGGCGAGCTCGGCGCTGACGTCGCGATCGGCTCGAGCCAGCGGTTCGGCGTGCCCATGGGCTTCGGCGGACCGCACGCCGGATTCATGGCCGTACGCCAGGAGTTCGCCCGCTCGCTGCCCGGCCGGCTGGTCGGCGTCTCCGTCGACGCGGATGGTGACCCGGCCTACCGGCTGGCGTTGCAGACCCGCGAGCAGCACATCCGCCGCGAGAAGGCGACCAGCAACATCTGCACCGCCCAGGTGCTGCTGGCCGTGATGGCCAGCATGTACGCCGTCTACCACGGGCCGGAGGGGCTCACCGGCATCGCCGCCCAGGTCCACCACCGGGCGGCGACGCTGGCGGCCGGGCTGCGTACGGCAGGCGTCGAGCTGGTCTCCGGCACGTTCTTCGACACCGTCGCCGCGCGGGTCCCGGGGCGCGCGGCTGACGTGGTCGAGGCCGCCCGGGTGGCCGGCGTCAACCTGCGCCACGATGGCGACCTGGTGGTCATGTCCTGCGACGAGGTCACCACCGGAGCCCACGTCGCGACCGTGCTCGAGGCTTTCGGCGCCGCCCCCGTCGCCGATGCGCCTGACAGCCTGCCCGCGGGGCTCCTCCGGGAGTCGGCGTTCCTGACCCACCCGGTGTTCCACGCCCACCGCTCCGAGACGCAGATGTTGCGCTACCTCCGGTCGCTGTCCGACCGCGACTACGCGCTGGACCGCGGCATGATCCCGCTCGGTTCCTGCACCATGAAGCTCAATGCCACGACCGAGATGGAGCCGGTGACCTGGCCGGAGTTCGCCGAGATCCACCCCTTCGCGCCGCTCGAGCAGGCACAGGGGCACCTCGCGCTGATCCGCCAGCTCGAGCGCTGGCTGTGCGAGGTGACCGGCTATGCAGCCGTCTCGCTGCAGCCCAACGCCGGTTCGCAGGGCGAGCTGGCCGGCCTGCTGGCGATCCGCGGCTGGCACCTGGCGAGCGGCGACGATCACCGTACGGTCTGTCTCATCCCGTCGTCGGCCCACGGCACCAACGCTGCGTCTGCGGTGATGGCCGGCATGCGGGTCGTCGTCGTCAAGTGTGACGAGGACGGCAACGTCGACGTGCCGGACCTGAAGGCCAAGATCGAGGCCAACCGCGAGACCCTCGCGGCGATCATGATCACCTACCCGTCGACGCACGGCGTCTTCGAGGCGACCGTCACCGAGATCTGCGGGCTGGTCCACGAGGCGGGCGGCCAGGTCTACGTCGACGGCGCCAACCTCAACGCGCTGGTCGGGCTGGCCAAGCCGGGCAAGTTCGGCGCGGACGTCTCCCACCTCAACCTGCACAAGACGTTCTGCATCCCGCACGGTGGCGGCGGACCCGGCGTCGGCCCGGTTGCGGTGGGCGCCCACCTCGCCCCCTACCTCCCGAACCACCCGCTGCAGCCCGAGGCCGGCCCAGCGACGGGGCCTGGTCCGATCTCGGCAGCCCCCTGGGGCTCCGCGGGCATCCTGCCGATCTCCTGGGCCTATGTCCGGCTGATGGGCGGCGAGGGGCTGACCCGGGCGACGCAGGTGGCGATCCTCAACGCCAACTACATCGCCCGCCGGCTGGCCCCGCACTTCCCGGTGCTCTACACCGGTCGCGAAGGCCTGGTGGCGCACGAGTGCATCGTCGACCTGCGCGGGCTGACCCGGGACACCGGCGTCACGGTCGACGACGTGGCCAAGCGGCTGGTGGACTACGGCTTCCACGCGCCGACGATGTCCTTCCCGGTGGCGGGCACCTTGATGATCGAGCCGACCGAGTCCGAGGACCTTCGCGAGATCGACCGGTTCTGCGACGCGCTGATCGCGATCAAGGCCGAGATCGACAAGGTGGGGTCGGGGGAGTGGGACAAGGTCGACAACCCGCTGCACCACGCTCCGCACACGGCGTCGTCGATCGCCGGGGAGTGGTCTCACCCGTACACCCGCGAAGAGGCTGTCTACCCCGCCGGGGGTGACCGGCGGGCGAAGTTCTGGCCGGTGGTGCGCCGGATCGACCAGGCGTACGGGGACCGCAACCTGGTCTGCAGCTGTCCGCCGGTCGCGGACTACGCGGACTGACTTCTGCTGGTCGGTCGGCGGGTCAGCTCACACTCAACGTCGTGTTCGAGTTCGGCCCGCCACCGATGAGCTGTGCGGTGAAGGAGCTGATGCGCGTCGGCGTGGTCACGGGCGACGTCGTGTTGCCCAGGCCGAGCTGTCCGCTCGTGTTCAGGCCCCAACACCAGACCGACTGGTCGGACTGCCGGGCGCACACGTGGCTGGCGCCACTGGTCAGCTGCGTCCACGCGGTGCTGCTCCCGACCTGCGCGGGGGTGGTCACAGAGCCGGACACCGCCGTCCCGGTCTGACCTGAGGTGTTGTCGCCCCAGCAGAACACGGCTCCGCCCGTGGTCAGCGCGCACGCATGCCACTGTCCTGAGGACACCGCCGACCAGTTGGTTGCAGTTCCGACCTGCATCGGGCTGGAGTGGTTGTTCGGATAGTCCCCGCCCAGCTGGGCGTGACTGTTGTCGCCCCAGCACCACAAGGTGCCGTTCGTCTGGGTTGCACAGGTGCTGAAGTAGCCGGCGGAGACGCCACGCCAGGTCGTGCCCGCCACCTGGGCGGGGGTCAGGTACGGGGCCGTGTCGCCGACCCCGAGCCGACCTCCGCCGTTGTCACCCCAGCACCACAGGGAGCCGTCGGCCTGTGTCCCGCAGGTGTGGTACTGGCCGGCGGAGACCGTCGACCAGTTGGTCGCAGTGCCGACCTGCTGGGGCGCCGTGGTGCTCGACGTGTTGCCCAACCCCAGCTGTCCCGAGCTGTTGCCACCCCAGCACCAGAGAGAGCCGGACGTCTTGATGGCGCAGGTGTGGTTGAAGCCCGCAGCAACGTGGGCGTAGCCGGACCCGACCAGGCTGCCGGCGGTGCCGATGGCCGAGGTGGCCGTGATGTTGGTGCTGTTGCCGAGACCCAGCTGGCCCGAAGCGTTCTGGCCCCAGCAGTACAGGTTGCCACCTGCGCGGATGCCGCAGGCGTGGGCGCTCCCGACGGCGAGCTCCGTCCAGTCGGTGAGGGAACCGACGATCGTGGGGCTGGTCGCCGGTGAGCTGGCAGCACTGCCCAGTTGCGCGCTGGCGTTGTCACCCCAGCCGTAGAACGACCCGACGGCGCCGAAGGTGGCGGCGGAGGCGAAGCTGGAGACCCCGCTCGCGCTGCTCGCCGTGAACCGTGCGGATACGCCGCCGGCGGCGAACAGGCCCAGGGCGTAAGCCCCCGCGGCCAACCAGACCCAGAGGCGACGGGGTCGCCGTACGGTCATGGTCATGGCAGGTGCGCCCCGTTGGTCGCGTGCTGTACGGGGATGGGCTCATGGGTGACGACTCGGTTGCGCCCTCCCTGCTTTGCCCGGTACAGCGCCTGATCGGCTGTGCCCAGCAGTGCTTCGGCGCTCGACCCGTCCTCCGGCCAGATGGCGATGCCGATGCTGCAGGTGATCGGGGGTTCGCCGCCGCTGCCCGCGATCGCGCTGCGGATCCGCTCACCGACCTCGGCCGCCTCTCCGCGGGCAACGTTCGGGATGACCATCGCAAATTCCTCGCCGCCATAGCGCGCCACGAGGTCGTCCGCCCGACTTGCCGTACGCAGGGTTGCGGCCGTCCGGCGCAGCACCTCGTCACCGACGAGGTGACCGAGGGTGTCATTGACGCGCTTGAAATAGTCGAGGTCGATGATGGCAACGGCGAACGTGCCCTCGGCACGGGCCAGCTCGGCAGAGAGCGCGGCGTCAAAGGTGCGGCGGTTCGCCAATCCGGTCAGGCCGTCGGACTCGGCGGCGACCCTCAGCTGGTCCAGCAGCTGCGCGCGACCGAGTGCCATCCCAGCTTGAGCGACGGCCTGAACCACGGTGTCGACCAGGCGATGGTCGATCCGTCGACGCTTCCTCGGGCCGAAACTGAGTACGAACCAGGCCACGCTGGTGTCATCGACGCTGATCTGGCAGCTCAGCACATTGCGCGCGGGGCCGAGGTGGCTGACCAGCCAGGAGTCGGACTCGGGGGAGAGCGCCCGTACGAGGACAGGGCTGCCGGCCTGCGATCGCTGAAGCAGCGAACGCGGGTCGTCAGCCGGTGGCGTGTCCACCCCGGCCGCAACGGGCTGCCCCGGACGTACGAGCAGCCAGCCGCTCGGCAGCCGTGTGCTGACTCCCTCAGCAGTCGCGGCGAGGACAACCATGGCGGCCTC
>JAWWOL010000462.1:0-5263 GCA_033851695.1 Frankiales bacterium | reverse complement strand
CGACCGCGATCCTGACCGAGCTGCGCATCCACGGCGTGTCCGGTCCGGACCCGACCGGGGTCCTCGAGTCGCCCGGAGTCTTCCACGTCGCGGGCGACGCGATCACCGGCTTCGCCCGGCGGCTGGGGGGCAACGCCTATGGTGCGGCCGACCTGGTCGACCCGGCCGTGCCGCACCGGCGACTCGAGGCGTTCTCCTGGCGGGGCGTCTCCTCCGGCACCGGCAGCCGGTCGCTGTGGCTGCTGCTCACACCCTTCGCCTTCCTCAACATCGCGGCCTGGATGCACCCGATCGCACCGGAGTCAGTGCCTGCTGAGGTGGCGTCCAGGATCGGCCGGTACGACCTGCCGCGCCGCGACCCGTGGCACGACCCGTACGTCGTCGTGCTGCACTCCCTGCTGCGCGCCCTCGCCCTCGGGTTCACCCTGCTCCTGATGCTGGCCACGCTGGCCGCGACCGAGGACATCCCTTATCGGTCAACGCATGTAGTCTGCCCGAGCTCGTGGTCCAAGGTCACGTGCGGGCGGGTCTACCGCGGCGGAGGCCTGGTGGCAGCTGCCGGAGCCCTGCTGCTGCTGCACGTCCTGGCCAAGGTCACCTGGAAGCGGTACGAGGCACGCAAGGCCGCCTCGGCAGGCGCGGCCTTCACCACACCGCTTGCGGCACCGTGCTTCTGGGACGTCAAGACGTCGGTGAACGCGCAGGAGCGGGTGCACATCGGGGCGGGGCTTGCGCTGGTCGCGTGGGTCGGCGTCCAGCCCTGGCTCCGGACGCACGGCACCCTCAGCGTCGTCCTCCTGGCAGTCGGCGTGGCAGCCGCGATGGGCCTGCTTGCGTGGCCCCGGTTCTCGATGGCGAACGACCTCGGCCGGGCCGTGCCGCTGACCACGGAGACGGCAAGCGATGCCCTCACGGTCGGCGGAGGGACGGGCGGCGGCGCGTACAACTCGGGTCCCACCTCGCCGTTCGACCCGATGCGCGAGCCGCCGTCTTGGTGGACCGCGACCCCAAAATCGTTACTGGGTAAGGCTTCGGCTGTCGTCTTCGCCGGCGGGCTCACCATCGCCGGCGTGCTGTGGGCCGCCCACCGGCCGCACTCGACGGTGCAACGGCCTGGTGCCGACCTGTTCCGGATCAGACCGGCGCTCGGGGTGCTGCTGACCGCCTTGACCGCCCTGATGGCCTCGGTGTTCGTGGTCGTCGCCCTGATGCGCCGGCGTGCGCCGGCCAACCGCAACCACCGCCTCCTGCTCGGCGGCTGGGCGACCGCTCTGATGCCCCCGGTCGCCTTCCTGGTCTCCGCCGTGCTGACCAGTGCCGTCGTGCTGGCGGCGAGCAAGGTCTTCGACCACAAGGCACGGCACATCATCACCCCTGGGTTCGCCGAGCTGGCCAACGTCGGGTCGTCGGTCGTGCTCGTCACGGTCGTCGCCACCGCCGGCTTCATGGGCGCGTTCATGCTGACCAGCCGGATGCGCTACAACCACCTGCTGGTCGACAGCAGGGTGCGGCACCCCGAGGATCGCGCCGCGTACCGGAAGGCCTGTGGCACAGCACATGTGGTCCGCTCCGGCTACCGCGCCGTCCCCCTGCTGACCTTCGGCGCCCTGGCCTGGATGACGGCGACAATGGTCGTCATCCTCACCCAGTCCCGCCCGTACGCGGCCGGGCTGCTGCTCACCCTGTTCGCGATGGCCGTCGCCGCCCTGCCGGGCCTGCTTCTCACCGTGTTCCGCAACGTCGGCAAGCGCCGGGCCGTCGGCGTCATCTGGGACGTCACGACCTTCTGGCCGCGGGCCGTACATCCGCTGGCCCCTCCCTGCTACGCCGAACGTGTCGTCCCGCAGCTGATCAACCGGGTCGAGGCCCTCGGGCAGCACGGCCCGGTCCTGGTGTCCGGGCACAGCCAGGGCGCCATGATCAGCAGCGCCCTGTTCCAGCAGCTGCCGCCGTCCCCGGACAAGGCGCTGATCACGTACGGCTGCCAGCTCAGCTTCTTGTTCGCGCGCGCTTTCCCCTCGTACTGCGGGGGTTTCGTGCTCGACCAGCTCGCCGCAGACTTGGGTGTCCCAGCAGCCGACCAGCCGGATCAGCCGCCGCGGTGGCTCAACCTGTTCCGGCTCACCGACCTGCTCGGCAGCACCGTCTTCCTCTCGAGCAGCTATGCCGACGTCAACCGCGAGGTGTCGGACCCGCGCTACGCCCGCTACATCCGTACACCGGAGAACCCCAAGGCGCCGCCGCGACTGTCACTGCAGAGCCCGGCCGGCCCGACCCCCGGCGATCTGATCACCGACACGAAACCGCTGGGTCACTCCGACTACCCGGCCTCGTACGAGTACCGGGCCGCCGTGCGGCTGCTCGACGACGCGCTCGGCCACGGAACTCCGTGACCCCGCCGGACGTTTCGTCGTCGACACACCTCGCAACACCTGAGCAGCAGGAGAACCGCGATGCGCCGCCGTACGGCACGACCGGCTCGGCCCAGCAGCTCCGGTGTCGCCCTGGGGCCGCTCTTCGAGCTGTTCCACCCCAGCGCCAAGCACGTCGAGGAGCAGCGACAGACCGAGACGATGCTGCGCGACGACGAGGAGTCGGGGGATCCGCCACTGGGGATCGACCTGGACGCAGGGAGGGCCGTGATCCGGCTGAGGCGACCCGAGCCGCCAGGCGACGACGCCGCGTAGAGCAGGGAGAGCGGCAGCTGGCAGGCCGTCGGCGGGGCACTGGGGATGAAACCGGACACCGGGCTGTGATGTAATTGACTCTGCAAGTAACTCGGAGGTCCCGGAGGAATCCCGCAATGGCTCAGCCCGTACTCAAGATCATCGTCGCGAGCACCCGCCCTGGCCGGGTCGGGGCGCCGGTGGGCCGGTGGATCACCGGCGTGGCCGAACAGCACCCCGGTTTCGCCGTCGAGGTCCTGGACCTCGCCGAGGTGAACCTGCCGCTGCTGGACGAACCGAACCACCCCCGGCTGCGGGCCTACACCCAGGAGCACACCAAGGCGTGGAGCGCAGCCATCGACGCGGCGGACGCCTTCGTGCTGGTGATGCCGGAGTACAACTACGGCTACACCGCGCCGCTGAAGAACGCCATCGACTACCTGTTCACCGAGTGGCAGCACAAGCCGGTGGGGCTGGTCAGCTACGGCGGTGTGTCGGGCGGCCTGCGCGCGGCCCAGATGATCAAGCAGGTCCTCACGACCCTGAGCATGGTGCCGCTGGTCGAGGCCGTGACGATCCCGATGGTGCACTCCCACGTGCAGGACGGCGAGCTGGTCCCGACCGAGCTGGTCCAGCAGTCGGCGACCGCCATGCTCGACAGCCTGGTCCGATGGACCGCGGCATTGAAGGTCCTGCGGCCGCAGGTCGAGGACGACGCCGACACGGCCGCCTGACCGGTGGGGGACGACTACACCCGGATCGGCCGGGCGCAGCAGGACCTGCTCCGGCAGGTCCACGAGCACCTGCGCTCGGAGCTCGCCGGCATCGTCGCCGCGGTCGACCAGGTGGCCGCGGGTGCCGCGGACCCGGCAGCCACGAGGTCGATGGTCAACGCGCTGACGATGCGGCAGAACTACTGGACGCTGGGCTCGTTCTGCTCGGGCTACTGCCGCACCCTCACCATGCACCACGGCATCGAGGACGCGGCGATGTTCCCAGGACTGGTCGCCCGCGAGCCCGCGATCACCGCCGTGGCCGAACGTCTGAGCGCAGAGCACGAGGTGATCCACGACGTGCTGGTCGAGCTGGACGGGGCGCTGGTCGCCCTGGTCGACGGCGGGTCCGACGTGCCGGCCGTACGGGAGCAGGTGCAGCGGTTGTCCGACCTGCTGCTGCCGCACCTCGCGTACGAGGAGGAGCAGCTGCTCCCCGTGATCGGCCGGCTGACCGAGCGCGTGGTGTAGCGCGCGCAGGACCATGGTGCGGGAGACTGACACGTGCAGCAGATCGAGGTGGGCGAGGCAGGGATCCGGCTGGGCCAGCTGCTCAAGCTGGCCGGTCTGGTCGACTCCGGCGGCGAGGCCAAGACCGTCCTCGCTGAACGCAGGGTGACCGTCAACGGCACGGTCGAGACCCGGCGCGGGGCGCAGCTGCGACCAGGCGACGTGGTCCACCTGCCCGGAGGAACCGTCCAGCTGACCTGACCGTCAGCTTGGGGTGTTTTGTCACACTGTGGCCGGTTCAGGACCACCCGACGTCGCCGAAGTGCTACCTGTGGGTGGGCTGAGAGCTGGCAGCCGCCGGTTCGGCCGGGCCGGTGTTCCACGTGAGACTGGACCCGGGCCCACACGGAGGAGAACACAGATGCAGCGGCTTGCGCGTTTCGCGGTACGGCAGAGATGGACGGTTGTCGGCGTATGGCTGGCGGTGATCCTCGGTGCCAACTTCATCTCGCAGGCTGCGGGGGGTGCGGCCTACAAGAACGACTTCAAGCTGCCGCACACCGAGGCGCAGACCGTCGCCAAGCTGCTGACCAGCGCCGGCCTCGACAAGCAGAACGGCGCCGTGGGCACGGTGGTCCTGCACGCGACGTCCGGCAAGCTGACCGACCAGGCGGCGAAGATCCAGCCGGTGCTGGCGGCCTTGTGCCAACCGGCATCCAACGGCATCGCCTCGGTCACGTCACCGTTCGGCACCGTGACCTGCGGCTCCCCCGCTACGACTCCGACCGCGGCTCAGAAGGCCTCGGAGGCAGCGCTGCTCAGCTCTGACGGCACGATCGGGCTTGCGCAGCTGCAGTTCGCCTCGCCCGAGGTCCTGCTCCCCGCAGCAGACAACATCCAGAAGGCCACCACCACGCTGGACAGCCCCACGCTGCAGGTCGAGCTGACCGGTGACGCCTTCCAGATCCTCGGCCAGGCCCAGAAGGGCATCCCGCCGGAGCTCATCGGCATCATCGCCGCGTTGATCATCCTGGCGCTGGTCTTCCGTACCGTGCTCGCGACCTTGCTGCCGCTGGTCAGCGCAGCAGCGGCCGCCGGCACGGGGCTGGCGGCGATCGCGCTGCTGTCCCACGTGATGAGCGTCGCCGACTTCGCCACCCAGCTGGCCACGTTGATGATCCTCGGCTGTGGCATCGACTACGCCCTGTTCATCATCACCAGGCATCGAAAGAACCTACTCCACGGGATGACCGTCGAGGACTCGGTCGCCGTCGCCCTCAACACCTCGGGCCGGGCGGTCATGTTCGCCGGGATCACGGTCTGCATCGCGATCCTCGGCCTGTGTGCCCTGCAGGTCAGCTTCCTGTACGGCGT
>JAWWOL010000385.1:0-3889 GCA_033851695.1 Frankiales bacterium | reverse complement strand
CCGGCCATGGCGTGGATGCCGCCGTAGGTCGCGCAGGTGCCGGCCGCGAGGATCGCCAACGCCTTGGGTGCGAGCCGGTCGAGCCACTCGCTGGTGGTCACCGGCTGGCCGGTCATGGGGTTGTTGCCGAACCCGGACCAGTAGCCGTCGCCGGCGAGTGCCTCATTGGGAATGGAGCCCTCGACCACCAGGACGAAAGGGTCGAGCTCACCCCGATCGGCTTTCCAGAACCACTCGAGGAAATCGTCGGCGCCACCATTGGGCCCGCACTCGAAGTCGATCAGCGGCCAATGAACGGCGATCTTCGGGAGGCCTGGGAGTGCCCCCAGCGCAATCTCCTCGATGCTGGGCTGGGTGGCGCCGGTCAGCGCGACGGAGTCGCCGTCGCAGCTCAGGCCGGCATTGATCCACAAAACGTGGACCAGGGTGTCTTCGGCTGCGAGGGCTTCTGCGGAGAGCATGAGGCCGCCTCCAGTGCGGGCTTGCCAACGAAGCCCATCACGCCGTAGACGGCCGACGATGCCGGTCTGTGCGGCGTACGTCGTTCCTAATCCCGCTTAGGTGCGGGTGTCAAGCACAGAAGTCCGGCGGCCAGTAAAGACGCACCTTCTCTGTGATCATGAAATTGAACAGCCGACATCGGCGATCGGCCGCCCGGGACTTTCCGTGGTCAAGCTCCGCCGCGTTCGCCCTTCGGGACGCCTGCGACGTGCGACGTGAGGTCGACGCCAGGATCGACCGGGCGGCCTTCGGACAGGTCGATGGCCGGCTGCTCGTCCGCCGGCGCCGCCGTACGTCCTACCGGCGTTTCCTCCGGGTCGGGTGCCTTGGGATCGTCGTCAGCGACCGGTCCGGTGGCCCCGCCCACCCGGACGCCACCCCGCGTGGTGCCGCCCTCTTGCGTCGGCTCGGCCTTCTCCTTGCGGCCCTCATAGGGCGGCACCGCGCCGCCCGGCTCCTGGCGGCCACCCGTGCTCAGGGCCGGCCCGCGTGAGCCCGGGCCGCCACCGGCCACGCTCTCGGCCTCGTCCTGCGTACCGCTGTCGGCAATGGTGCGACGGTCGTCATCGTCCGGTGCACTCACGGCTGCCTCCTCCGTTCCCTGCGGATCTGCGCCGGTCAACCGCCCTGGTCCCCGGCCGGCATGTCCTGCATGTCGTCTTCCTTCGTCCCCTGCTTGTCGACGCCGGTCGACTCCGAGTGCGGATTGCCGGAGGGACGATTCGCTGGTCCGCCCTCGGGCGGGCCGACGACGTCGCGCGAGCCGACCGGTCCTCGCTCGGCCTGCGGCTCCTCCGACAGCTCGGACTTCTGGTCACTGTCCGTCATGGCCATTCCTTCCACCGTCAGAAAATGCCGGGGGGCATTGCCGGCACTGTGGTGCCCGGCCGCCGGCTCAGGACTGCGGCATAGCCGATAAAGCCTTTCGGCGTAGGCCGATGTGCCACGTCTCCCTTGTCCTAAACCCGATCTGGGCCGAGTGTCATGGTCGACCGATCCTCGCGGAGAGGATCCGACGGAGGGCCCTGCGCGTGGTGGTCGGCGAGCGACGCGAGATTCGGACCCGGGCCCGGGTCTCGGGCCTGGTGCAGGGCGTCGGCTTCCGGCCATTCGTCTGGCGGGAGGCCACCAGCCTCGGTCTCTCCGGCTGGGTCGGCAATGACGCCGCCGGAGTGGTCCTGGAAGTCGAGGGCGCCGCCGAGGCCGTGGCCGCGCTGCTCGAAGCCCTGCACCGGCCGCCGCCGTTGTCCCGCGTCGACCGTGTGGAGGTCGAGCCGATCCAGCCGCTCGGTGACGTGAGCTTCGAGATCCGGATCAGCGGGACGGATGGCCCGCGCCACGCGCTGGTGTCACCGGACACCGGCACCTGCGCGGACTGCAGGCGTGAGCTGCACGACCCGGCCGACCGGCGCTACCGCCACCCGTTCGTCAACTGCACCTCCTGCGGGCCGCGATTCACGATCGTCACCTCGGTCCCGTACGACCGCGCCCGTACGACCATGGCCGGCTTCCCCATGTGCGCCGCCTGCCGGGCGGAGTACGAGGACCCGGCCAACCGGCGCTTCCACGCCGAGCCGGTGTGCTGCCCCGGCTGCGGCCCGCGGCTGCGGCTGGCGTCGCCCGGCCGGCTGGCCGGCGACCCGTTGGCGGCAGCCGTCGCGCTGCTCGAGCGGGGTGAGGTGCTCGCCGTGAAGGGCCTCGGCGGCTACCACCTGGCGGTCGACGCATGTTCGGAACCGGCCGTCGCCACCCTGCGCAGGCGCAAGCACCGCGAGGACCGTCCGTTCGCCATCATGGCCGCGGACGTCGAGCAGGCCCGCCTGCTCTGCGAGGTCAGCCCCGCGGAGGAGGCGCTGATGGCCGGCCAGGCGCGGCCGATCGTCCTGCTGCGCCGCAGGCCGGCCGCGGGTGTGGCTCCGTCCGTGGCACCGGGCTCCCCCACCCTCGGGGTGATGATCCCGTACACGCCCCTGCACACCCTGCTGCTCGAGGCGTTCGGCCGGCCGATCGTGCTCACCAGCGGCAACCTGTCGAACGAGCCGATCGCGACCGCGGACGGCGACGCGGCATTGCGGCTCGCCGGGATCGCTGACGCCTTCCTGGTCCATGACCGGCCGATCCGCACCCGGGTCGACGACTCGGTGCTGTCGGTGGTCGCCGGGCGGACGCTGCCGCTGCGCCGGTCCCGCGGGTACGTGCCCAACCCGATCGGGCTCGCCCACGAAGCGGCTCGCCCCGTGCTCGCCGTGGGGTCGGCCCTGAAGAACACGTTCTGCATCGCCCGCGGTTCTCAGGCTTTCGTCTCCGGGCACATCGGTGATCTCGACGACCACGCCACCTACGTGTCCTTTCTCGACGGGATCCAGCACCTGTGCCAGCTGCTCGACGTCGAGCCCTCGGTCATCGCGCACGACCTGCACCCCGACTACCCCTCCACCAGCTATGCACTGGAACGCGAGGATTCCGGTCTCGACCTGGTCGGTGTCCAGCACCACCACGCACACATCGCGTCCTGCCTCGCCGACAACGGGGTCACCGGGCCGGTCATCGGGGTCGCCTTCGACGGCATCGGTCTCGGCACCGACGGGACGGCCTGGGGTGGTGAGTTCCTGGTTGCCGACCTGCTCACCTCGCAGCGGGTCGCCCATCTCGCCCAGGTCCCGATGCCGGGAGGTGACGCCGCCGCCCGGCAGCCGTGGCGGATGGCAGCCGCGCACCTCGACGCCGCGTACGACGGTGCCCCGCCCACAGGGCTCGCGGTGGCGGCGCGGCAAGGCGCGCGGTGGGGTCAGGTGCTGTCGCTCGCCCGGGCCCAGGTGAATGCGCCGCTGACCTCGAGCGCCGGTCGGCTGTTCGACGCGGTCTCCGCCCTGCTCGGCGTACGCGACGTGGTCACGTACGAGGGGCAGGCGGCCATCGAGCTGGAGTACGTCGCGGACCCGGACGAGACCGGGAGCTATCCCGTCACCGTTACCGACGGCTCACCTGCGCGGATCGAGATCGCCTCGCTGGTAAGGGATCTCAGCACCGACCTGCTCGCCGGAGTCCCCGTGCCGACGCTGGCCGCACGGTTCCACAACACGCTCGCCGACGTCGTACGGGACGTGTGCGCGCGACTGCGTGAGCAGCACCGGCTGGAGACGGTCGCGTTGTCCGGCGGGGTCTTCCAGAACGCCTTGTTGGTCACCCGTTGCCTGTCCCGGCTGGAGACTGCCGGGTTCGAGGTGCTGACCCATCGTCAGGTCCCGCCCAACGACGGTGGCCTCAGCCTGGGCCAAGCCGCCGTCGCCACCGCTTGGGTGCGTCAGCAGTATGCCCCGACATTCAACAAATAGGAACAGGCCTGCTGCCGAATGTTGCGGATCTGTGACTTAATTGGGCCAGGTTG
>JAWWOL010000364.1:0-2926 GCA_033851695.1 Frankiales bacterium | reverse complement strand
CTCGGCCGATGGCTACGGCCTCGTCGTACCAGGCACTCTGGCCGACCTGCGCAAGGCGGACACGGTCATCGTCCCCGGCTACCTCGATCATGCGAGACCACTCGGTGACGACGTCCTCGACGCGCTCCGGCACGTGCACGGGCGCGGCAAGCGGCTGATGTCGATCTGCGTAGGTGCCTTCGCGCTTGCTCAGGCCGGCATTCTCGAGGGCCTTCGCGCCACGACCCACTGGCAGAACACGGCGGAGCTGGCCCGGCGCTACCCGAACGTCACCGTGGACCGAGACGTCCTCTACGTGGACGAGGGCGACGTCCTCACCTCCGCCGGGGTCGCGGCGGGCATTGACCTGTGCCTGCATGTGATCCGACGTGACCTCGGCGCGCCGGTCGCCAACCACACCGCCCGGGCCATCGTGGCGGCGCCGCACCGTGACGGCGGCCAGGCCCAGTTCGTCGGTGCGCCGGCCGGCCGGCCGACCGGGTCACTCGCGGGCACGCGGGTGTGGGCTCTCGACAACCAGCAGAATGCCGTCTCGGTCAGGGATCTGGCGCGCCACGCCGGCGTTTCCAAGCGCACGCTGGCCCGCCGATGGCGAGGCGAGACGGGGCTGACGCCGCTGCAGTGGCTGCTCCCCGCCCGGATCCAGCTGGCCCGCGAGCTCCTCGAAGCGGCCGACCTCGGTGTCGACCAGATCGCCACGCGGTGCGGGCTGGGGACGGCCGCCAACCTGCGGCTGCACTTCCGCCGCCTGGTCGGCGCGACGCCGACCGCGTACCGGCGGAGCTTCGTCGGCGACTAGTCACGTACGGTGGTCTGGCGCCCGACTCGTCGACGCCAGGAGGTCGCCCTCATGTCTGTCAGTCCAGGGACCGCGATGCCGGCAGTCGTCAGCTACCAAGGACTCCCGGTCGACGACGATCGCAGCCTCGTCGAGGCCGAGCTCCCGGTGCCGGAGCTGCGGCCGCACGACCTCCTCGTACGCGTGGCCGCCGTCTCGGTGAACCCGGTCGACGTCAAGCGCCGCGCCGGTCTGCCGGAAAGCACGACCCCCACCGTGCTCGGGTACGACGCGGCCGGGGTCGTCGCGGCCGTCGGTCCGGCGGTCACCGGCTACCGGGTGGGCGACGAGGTCTACTACGCCGGCGACGTGACCCGGCCGGGCTCGAATGCGGAGTATCAGGCCGTCGACGAACGGATCGTCGGACACAAGCCGAGGAGTCTCAGCTGGGCAGAGGCGGCGGCGATGCCCCTGACCACGATCACTGCTTGGGAGAGCCTGTTCGGCCGGTTCCGGCTGACCGGGTCGAGCGAGGGCACGCTGCTGGTCCTCCCCGGCGCCGGCGGCGTGGGCTCGATCCTGATCCAGCTGGCCAAGCGGCTCACCGGCCTGACCGTGATTGCCACCGCCTCGCGCAGTGAGTCGAGGGACTTCGCGAGGAACATGGGCGCCGACCACGTCGTCGACCACCACGGCGACCTCGCGACCGAGGTGCTGGCGATCGCGCCCGGAGGCACGGACTACATCTTTTCGGCCCACTCCGCGTCGACCGTCCCGGCGTTCGTCGCGGTGGCGAAGCCGTTCAGCGAGATCACCGCCATCGACGATGCCACCGGCGTCGAGCTGCAACAGCTCAAGCCCAAGAGCCTCACCTGGCACTGGGAGCTGATGTTCACCCGCTCCACCTTCGGCACACCGGACCTGGCCGAGCAAGGCGTCCTGCTCGAGAGGGCGGCAGAGCTGTTCGACGACGGGACCCTGCGCCCTACGCTGACCACGACCCTCGAGGGGTTCACGGCAGACAACCTGCGGCAGGCGCACCGGTTGGTGGAGTCGGGCCGGATGACCGGCAAGGTCGTCGTCGTCCGCTGACAGGTGCCCGGCTAGCGGAGGGCCACGGCGTTGCCGGTGACGCTGATCCCGCCGTCACCAGCAGGGATGTCGACGACCAGCAGCGACGGCCGGCCCATGTCGTCGCCCTGGTGCAGGGTGATCCGGACCGGCAGGTCGACGGCGCCGAGCGAGCGGAGGTAGGCCCCGTACGCCGCGGCAGCGGCTCCGGTGGCCGGATCCTCGACGACGCCGCCGGTCGGGAACGGGTCCCGTACATGATGCGTCACCGCGTCCTCGCGCCAGACCAGCTGCACCGTGACCCAGCGATGCGCCGTCATGACGCCGAGCAGCGCGTCGAAGTCGTAGTCGAGCGAGGCCAGCCGCGAGCGGCTAGCGACAACGAGCACGAGGTGGCGGGCGCCGGCGTAGGCCGTCATCGGCGGCAGCCCCGGGTCGAGATCGCCGACCTGCCAGCCCAGCGCGGTCAGCGTCTCCTCGACCGACTCGTCGGAGACCAGCTCGACGTAGGGATCGACGCTGGTCAGCGTGGCCGAGCTCCGGCCCTCGACCACCCCGGTGGTGACGGCCACGTCACCGGAGCGCGTGCGGAACGTCAGCTCGGAAGGGCCGCCGCGGTCGGCGAGGGCTACGGCGCTGGCGATAGTGGCGTGCCCGCAGAACGGCACCTCGGCGGTCGGCGCGAAGTAGCGGACGTCGAAGACGCCCACGCCGGCAGGGACCAGGAACGCGGTCTCGGAGTAGCCCACCTCCGCGGCGATCGACTGCATCTCCGCGGCATCGAGGCCTGCGGCGTCGAGCACCACCCCGGCCGGGTTGCCGCCTGCGGGATCGGTCGTGAAGGCGGAGTAGCGCAGGACATCGGCCATGCCCGCTGACCCTAGCGCTCCTGCTCGCCCAGCGGCGCGCGCTAGCCCTCGAGATCGGCCGCGAACACCACCAGCAGGTCGTCGTGGCCGAGGTCCTCCGGCCGGTGCAACGTCAGGGCCGGCCCTCGGCGTGAGTGGGGCTGCCCGCTGTCGTCGTACACGAGAAAGCTCGACCCGGCCGGCTCGGTGTTGTGGACGACCAGGACAC
>JAWWOL010000345.1:0-11210 GCA_033851695.1 Frankiales bacterium | reverse complement strand
CCGTTGCGGTAGAGCTCGCCGAACAGCATCGCCGCCTCGGTGCTGGCGTCCTCCGACAGGTCGTACCGCGCCAGCTCGGAACCGTCGGCGTCGTTGACGATCCGGATGTAGGCCTTGCGGACCTGGCCGAAGGACTGCCCCCGCTTGTCCGCCTCGTAGATCGAGGCGGAGAAGACGATCTTGTCGACGTCGGCTGCCACGCCGGACAGGGTGACCTTGATCTGCTCGTCGTCGCCGGCGGTCTCGCCCGTGCGCTCGTCGCCCTGGTGCTTGACCGTGCCGTCGCCGGACGTGAGGTGGCCGTAGAACACGAAGTCGTCGTCCGTACGGGCCTTGCCGGCGTCGTTGCAGAGAATCGCGGAGGCGTCGAGGTCGAAGGCCTCGCCGGTGGTCGTACGGGCGTCCCACCCGAGCCCGACCGTCACCGCGGCGAGCCCCGACGGGCCGGCCTCCTTCGTGAGCGAGATGTTGCCACCCTTGGTCAGTGAGACGGCCATGCGATCTCCTTCGACGACGGATGTTGCACGCGCGGCCCCTGCCACGTGCAGCCGAGACTACCCGCGCGTGCGGGCGTGCCAAGGGGTCGTGCACAATCACGACAAGGGCCTGACCGTGCATCGTCGTTGATGTGAGTGGTGCTGACCTGTCGACGACGAGAGGTCAGACGTGCACCGCGCCGCCCAGCCGCCCCTGACCCTGTGGGCTGCCCGCACCTTCGGCACCGCTGCACACTCGCTGAGGTCACTGCGGCACAACCCGGACGGTGTCCCGATCCGGTTGCTCGTCTCGCACGTCCGCGCCGACTCCCCTGCCCTCGGTACGGCCGACCAGGCCTTCCTGGAACCGCCGCTGACCGGCCCCGCCTGGGTGGGCTGGGCGCTGGAGGTCTGCGAGCGGGAGCGGGTCGACGTCCTCTGGGTGACCCGCGAGGCCGAGTCCGTCGCCGCCGCCCGAGAAGCCTTCGCAGCGGTCGGCACCCGGCTGCTCGTCCCGTCCAGCGGTGCCCTGCTGCGCACCTCCGCCAAGAGCAAGGTCTACCTGCGGGCAGAGGCTCTGGGCCTGCCGACTCCGCCCTGGGAGCGGGTCATCGGGGCCGAGCAGGCCGGGGCCGCCCTCCGTCGGCTCGAGGAGCTCTCGCCGTACGGCGTCTGCGTCAAGCCGGACACCGGTCAAGGAGCGGTCGGCGTCCACCGACTGATCCCCGGCTGGGAGGACCTGCCGTCAGGTGTCGACCTGCCCCGGCGGATGTGGCTCGCGCACCTGCGCCGCAACCCCGACAGTGCGTGGCTGGCGCTGCCCTGGATGCCGGGCGTGGAGCACTCGGTCGACACGCTGCGCTCCCCCGCCGGCAACCTCCTGGCGAGCGTGGTCCGGAGCAAGCAGAGCGGCTCGTACGAGCAGGTGGCGTCGGCGGAACCGGAGCTGACCGCGATGTCGGCCGCGCTGCTCGAGGACCTCGACCTCGCGCCGCTGGCCAACGTCCAGTGGCGCGAGGTCGACGGTGACCCGATGCTGCTCGAGGTCAACCCGCGCCCCTCGGGCGGCCTGTTCCGGGCCAGTGACGCCCTCGGCGTCGACCTGCTCTGGGCGGCTGTCCGCCTTGTCCTGCACGGCGACGCGGGGCTCGGCCCGGTGCCGCTGGTGCCGGCGGCTCCGGTACGGACGACCCTGCTGCCGTCCGCCGTGCCGATGGCGGTGCTCACCGCCGTGGCCATCGCGGACCGGCCAGCAGCACTGCCCGTGCAACACGAGCCGCACCCCGCGGAGCAGCTCAGCCCGTGACGGCGTCCGCCCGGTCACCGAGGTAACCGAGGATCTCCTCGGCGGCCCTGGCGCCGGGTGTCGTGCTGACGAACACCTCCGGCCGTTCGTAGCCGAGCGCGTGCAGCTCGCCGTGGGCCGGCCTTGCGGCCGCCCACGCCTCCTCGAGCAGGCTGCGGTCGAGGAGGCTGTCGCCCGCCGCCAGCAGCGGGCCGCCCAGCAGCTCGGCAACCCGGACGGCCGCGGCTCCCTTGCTCAGCATCAGAGGCACGACGTAGACCTTGCGTCCCTGCACCGACACGGCCCACCCGTACGAGCCGGCCCACGCGGTCAGCTCGTCGAGCCACTGCGCCGGAATCGCCGCGCGTTCCTGCGCGACCAGGTAGACGAACAGCTGCTCGACCTGACGCACCGTCCGCACCCAGGGCTCCCCCGCCACCTCCGCCACCCTCGAGACGACCTCGTCGGCGGGGAGGGCAGCGCCCAGCTCGGCAGCGACCCGCGCATCCCAGGCCCCGTCCCGGATCCCCTGCCGCAGAAGGATGCCGCCGTTGGCACAGATGGCGTACGGCTGCGGTCCCGGCAGTCTGACCCGACCGAACTGTTCAGGCGTCCGCGTCGTCACCGGCACCACGTGATGCCGGGAGGCCAGCGCCGCCAGCAGGTCGACGGCCCGCACGGTCATCAGCGACAGCGGCTGGCCCAGGTAGTCCTCGACCCAGACCGTCGCGACCCCGGCCAGCGGCTCGGCGCTGCGGGCCGAGTAGATCAGCGTCTGGTCGAGATCGAGCGCCAGCACGGCCTTCACGGTGCGGCCGGCTTGATCAGGCCCACGCAGGTGTACGGGAGATCGGGGCGCTCGACGACAGGGACGCCACGAGCCTCGGCGAGGACGAGGACATGCTGCAGGTCCCCCAGTCGATCGGGGCGGATGAGGATCTGCCACGGGACCCGGCGCAGCAGCACCCGCGTCGTCTCACCCACCCCCGGCTTGACCAGGTTGAGGTTGGCGATGCCGTGCTCCTCGGCGATATCGGCCAGCGCCGCCCACCCGGCCCAGGTGGGCGTACGGTCGGCGGCGCGGTGCTGAGGCAGCAAAGCGTCGACGGTGTCGGCCACGTCGGGGAACCGGTCGCTCACCGCGTCGACAAAGACGCCGGAGACGTCCTGGTCGGCCAGCTCGGCGTAGTACTTCGCCCCGTGGAACATGCCGGGACCGATCAGGTCGGCCCGCAGCACCGTACGGGACACCAGCCCGGAGACGGTGCTGTTGAGACACGCTGAGGGGACGAGGAAGTCCTCCCGGGTGCCGTAGAGGCTGGTGCACCCACCAGGGTCGGCGAGCACGGCGAGCTCGTCGTCCAGCCCGACTGCGGACGGGTGCGAGTCACCGTAGTCGGCGAGCGCTGCCGACAGCTCCTTGGCGATCGCGCCCTTGCCGGTCCAGCCGTCGACGAACCGCAGCTGCTCCGGACGGTGCCTGGCCAGGATGTAGTCGAGCGCGACCGCGTCGATGCCGCCGCCGCGCACGATGCTGATCGTGTAGTGCGGAACCTCCAGCCCGTGCCGGTCCAGGAACCATCGGCGCATCAGCAGCCCGACCGGCGTCCCGGCCCTGGCCAGGCTGACGAGTACGGGGGCCGGGTTGCGCTCGAGCACCAGCTCACTGACCAGCCCGATGGCGATGGCCAGCCGCTCGGCACCCTCCTGCAACGCCTCCCGGAACAACGCCGTGTAGGCCGGGTCCGGCTGGTACTCCACCGGCAACATCTCGAAGTAGTGCCGGCCGCCCTGGATCAGCTCCTCGCGGTCCTCCGTCGGCACCTCCAGCTGCACGTGCGACAGGTCGGTCAGCAGCCAGGTCACCTCGGCAGGGTCGTACGAGCCGAACGGCCGGGCCGGCGGCGCGGCGGTCACGACGGCAGCACCACGAGGTGAACCGCATCGGTCGCCCACGGTCGTACGGCGGCCAGAAGTGCTGCGCAGTCGGCAACCCGGTCCTCCACGACCACCACGATGTCGCAGTAGCGGGAGTCGGCCGGCCACGCGGGCGGGACCACGTTGTAGAGGAACGACGGGCGACCGGGGTCGTCGGGGCTCGGGAAGGCGAGCCGCCTGCGGATCGCATAGCCCGGATCGTCCAGTGGGAGCACCGGACTCCTCGTCGTGCTCTGCACCAGCACGTCCGAGCCGGCCAGGGACAGTGCGTGCGCCAGTCGTACGGGCGCGTACATCAGCTCCTCGGTGCCGACGACGAGCACCGGTCCATCACCGAGTCGCAGGCGTGAGGCAACAGCCGAGACGGCATCGGTGAACGCCTCGCGGTCGGCCGCTGAGAATCCGTGCCGGCCACCGGCCGGGGTTCCGACCGGCCAGTCTGCTTGCGCAGCAGGCACACTGGCCGACCAGCCCGTGGCGTCGGGCGTCGCCGCCTCCAGCTCCCGCTGCAGGACGGCCGCCCGGCCCAGCAGGTCGTCAGGGAGGACCAGCGTGCCGTCGAGCAGGGCTGCGACCTCGACCCGTACGCCGAGCTGCCGGGCCCGGGCGTCGAAGGCCACCCTGGCCCCGTCCGACCGCAGGTCCAGCAACGTCGCCACGACGTAACACTCCCGTGGCCGCAAGGCATGCAGCTCGGCGATCGTGTTCAGCGCTGTCGTCCCGGTGCTGATCTCGTCGTCCACCAGCACCACGGGCCGGTCGTGGTCGAGCACGCCCGCGGGCGCCTGCAGGTGGTGGGCAACCGCGTGCGAGTGTTCCTCGTCGAATCCCAGGAGAGTCGGCAGGGCGGGGTGCGGCCGGCGGGTGGTGTGGATGTACCAGGAGTCGGTGAACGCGTCGGCAACGGTGTGTCCCAGCGCGGTCGCCGTCTCGCAGAAGCCGATGACCACAGGGGCGCCCGGCATGGATCCGACGGCCAGGCGGGCGACGTCGCGGCTGCGGGCGGGATCGGTCAGCAGCTCGCCGGAGAGCTCGGGCCCGGTCCCCCCCAACGCGCGCTGGACCAGCCCGGCCAGCAGGAGACCGGCAGCGCGTACGGCGGCCGGCGGCGCTGCGATGTGCTTGGCCAGGACGGTGCTCACGATGAGCTGGGCCCGTTTGGGGTTGCGCCGCAGGGCCAGCCCGGCCAGCGCGTCGAGCCCCAGCCCGTACGGGTCGGCGCGTACCGTCCAGCCGACACCGAGCCGCTCGGCGACGAACCGGCCCAACGCCGGGCCCTCGACGTGGACGTCGGTCAACGGCCTGGAACCGCGGAGCTGGCAGTGAAGGGGCGCGCCGGATAGATCGCGTCGGCCACAGTCCGGCCCCGCTGGAGCAGCTCGATGACCGAGTCCGGTCTCGACAGCACGCCGTAGACCCGGGCGCGGGCCACCACCTGCTCGGCCCACAGCCCGTGCGGGCCCAGCTCGTTCATCTTGTTGCCGGCCGCTGAGGCCACCGCACCGCCGCGGTCCCGCTGCGCCAGCACCGTCGTCGCATCGTCGTACTCCTCGCGGTGGACCGCGTGCAGCGTGTTGACGATGGCCACGTGGGTGGGGTGGATCACGGTCTTGCCGTGGAAGCCGTTGGCCCGGTCGAGCAGCACCTCGCGGATCAGCTCGTCGACGTCCTCGCGGAGCAGCTGCTGACGGAGCCGCATCCGGCCGCCCCGCTCGAACGGGGTGAACCGCAGCTGGGGCTTGAACAGCCGGTCCGCGCCACTGAAGTGCTCCCACACCGGTGCGGACAGTGCGTAGTCGCCGCGGCGGGCGAAGACGTTGAGGACGTCGCCGAGCGCATCGCGTACGACCGCCACGTCCCAGATCGTCGTGTCGCTGTCCCGGCGCAGGCCGAACAGCCCGCACAGGTCGGTGCCACCGACCCGCAGGCTCAGGATGTGCTCGCGATGCCGGTCGAACAGGTTGCGCAGCCCGTTCAGGTGGGCCGTCCTGGTCTCCTGCCAGGCGAGGTCCTCGTGCTCGAGCACCGGCACGGCGTAGATGGTCTTGCCGATCTCCGCGGATGCGTCGACGACCGCCTGCAGGAACTGCTTACCGCCCTGGTCCGGACTCATCTTGGGCAGCACGAACCCGGTCAGGGCACTCGCTGCTTTGCCTGCCCCCTCGACGATGTCGAAGATCTGCTGGGGCCCGCGCACGCGTACGAACAGCAGCGGCCAGGGCTCGGAGGCCGAGTGCAGGCACTGCAGCTGTTCGATGACGTTGCCCTGCGCGGCCGGAACGTCGGCGTGCGCGATCCCGTCCTCGAGGTCCCACACCTGGCTGGTCGCCCCCACCGCCGCCGCCCGGCGCGCGTCGTCGGCCAGCGCCGGTCTGGTGCCGGGGCTGTAGAGGGTGGCGCCCAGGGAGATGCTGAGCACAGCCGCCGGACTGTCCCGGCCGAAGGCAACCGGCGGGACGGCGAACAGCTCCGCCGTCTCCTGTGTGGTCAGGAAGTCAAAGTGCCGCACCGTCCACCTCCCCTGGCTGCGTAGCTCAACCGGCCGGGCTGGTGGTCACTTGCGGCCGGCTTGCCAGTTCATGCCCCACCCGTACGCGGCGTCGAGCTCGCGCTGACCGCCGTTGATGTAGTTGACCTCACGCCGGATGCCGAGGCCGCCGTTGTCGTTCGTGAGCAGCGCCACCGCGCACATCCGCGTACCGGAGTGCTCGTCGAGAAGCACCTCGATCGGGTCGGCACCCTGCGGGTAGATGGTGACCACCCCGTCTGCCTTGTCCCAGGCCGGGACGCCCTCGTAGATGAACGCGAACACGACGACCCGCTTGATCTCGCTCAGGTGGTCGAGGTTGATGAACAGGTTCTCCCCCCCGGTGGAGGTGCCGGAGCGGTCGTCGCCGTCGAGGTGGATGTACGGGGCCGAGGTCAGGCTGCCGAAGCTGTTGCCGAGGGCCTGGACCACGCCCTTGTGCCCGTCGGCCAGCTCGTACAGGCACCCCAGGTCGAGGTCGATCGCGGTGGACTTGTGGAACATCCCGCCGCCCTTGCCCTGGTTCCAGTTGAGGTTGACCCGCATCTGGCCGCTCGCGCCGGCGGTCTTGGTCAGGCTGATGCCGGGGTTTGCCTTGGTGAGGGTGACCTTGCTGAGGTTGACGCCGCCGGTGCTGCTCATAGCGCATCTTCTTTCTGGTCGCGTTCGCGCCCGCGGAAGCGGGCGCAGCTGACGATCGCGACGCTACCGTAGGTGGCGGGGTCTCCCGGTATGGCGAGCCCTCGACGCAGCGCGGCCTGACCAGGGAGAATCACGGTATGTCTGAACTCGACCTCGGCTCGACCCCGACGGCACCCGCGACAACGACCGCCGCTCCCGCCACCTCCACCGCCCTGGTGCTGGCACCGCCGGCGCCCGTGGTGGTGATCGAGAAGGAGCAGGCGGCCGGTGCCGTGCCCATCGACGCCGCCAAGCAGGCTGAGCTGCAGGCCAGGGCCACCGCCTTCGTCGGCGAGCTCGCCGCCCTCGACACCAAGTCGCCGGCCTTCACCGAGAAGGTCAACTCGATCACGTCGATGGGTGCCCAGGACATGCGGGCCTCCGCCGCGGTGTCCAACCGGATGCTCGACCGTCCGGCGGCCGCGATGGGCAAGGGCAAGGGCGGCCAGGGCGGGGATGCACAGACCCGGGTCGCCGGCACCCTGAACGAGCTGCGGGCGACGGTCACCGACCTCGACCCCAACCGGGCCGACCTCACCGGCATCAAGAAGGTGCTCAAGTGGATGCCGGGCGGCGACCGGATCGAGAACTACTTCGCCAAGTACCAGTCGGCCCAGTCCCAGCTCAACGCCATCATCAAGGCCCTCGAGTCCGGTCAGGACGAGCTCCGCAAGGACAATGCGGCGATCGAGACCGAGAAGGCCAACATGTGGACGATCATGGGCAAGCTCAGTGAGTACAACGAGCTGGCCGGCGCCCTGGACGCCGCTGTCGAGCAGAAGGTCGCCGAGCTCCAGGCGGCGGGCCGGACCGATGACGCCAACACGCTGAAGTCCGACGCGTTGTTCCCGATCCGCCAGCGGCGTCAGGACCTGATGACGCAGATGGCCGTCAACGTCCAGGGCTACCTCGCGCTGGACCTCGTACGCAAGAACAACCTCGAGCTGATCAAGGGCGTCGACCGGGCACAGACGACCACCATCGCCGCCCTGCGCACCGCGGTCATCGTGTCCCAGGCGCTGTCCCGCCAGAAGCTGGTCCTCGACCAGATCAACGCCCTCAACACCACGACGTCCAACCTGATCGAGTCGACCTCGCAGCAGCTGCGGGTCCAGGGTGCCGCGATCAACCAGCAGGCGGCGTCCTCGACCATCGACATCGCCAAGCTGCAGGCCGCGTTCGACAACGTCTTCCAGACGATGGACGCGCTCGACACGTTCCGGGCGCAGGCGGTCGACTCGATGGCTCAGACGGTCACCGCGCTCGAGGGCCAGATCGAGCGGGCCAAGCCCTACCTCGAGCGGACCCGGCAGGGTGAGCTCAGCGGCAACTGACGTTCGGCGCTCGTCTATGCGCAAGGGAAGGGAAGCACGACACGGTGGCCTGGCTTCGCAGGACTGACGCGCGAGATGCACAGCCGGCTCCGGTCGACCCCAAACCCGCAACCGACACGGGTGACAGCCCGGAGGCGCTGCGTCGCACCCTGTCCCAGGCGGTCACGTTCCTCAACCGCTCGTCGGGACAGCTGCCGGGCAAGGCGGTCGTCGACGCCCGCCGGCTCACCGACACCCTCGGCGAGATCATCGACACCTCCGAGGTGCGCCCGCTGGACATCTACGCCGTGATCTCGGTGCGCGCGACCCTGCAGGACTACCTGCCGACGACGTTGCGTGGCTTTCTCGCCGTTGCCGAGGACCTGCGCGACACCGTACGGGCCTCCGGCCGCACGCCGGCCCAGTCCTTGCTCGAGCAGATAGGGTCGCTACAGACGTCGGCGTCCCAGGTGCTCGTCGCGGCCCGCAACCAGGACGTCGACGCGCTGATGACCCAGGGGTCGTTCCTCCAGACGAAGTTCTCCGGCTCCGACCTGGACCTGTGATGGCGGACATGAGGCGCGGCGCCAACGTCGCCCTGACCCGGGAGATCCGTGGCCTGACCGGGGTCGTCCTCGGCGTACGCCTCAACGCCGGGGCCGAGCAGATCCTGACCGACAACCTCGTCGTCGCAACGCTGCTCTGCAATGCCGACAGCAAGGTGCTCTCCGACGAGCACTTCGTGTTCTTCAACCAGCTGACCTCGCCCGACCTGTCGGTGAGCCAGCTGGAGACGGCCCTCGGCGAGGACAACGAGCAGATCGAGGTCGACCTGGGTTCGGTGCCCCCGGAGGTCTCGCGGATCGCGGTGGTCGCCTACATCAACGAGGCGATTGCGGCCAAGCGCACCCTCGGGCAGCTTCGGGACTGCAGGATCCGGGTGCTCAACCTGCAGGACAACGCCGAGCTCGTACGGTCGGAGAACCTTGCCCCGGCGTTGTCGACAGAGACGGCGCTGGTCCTCGGCGAGCTCTACCGCAACGGCCCGGACTGGAAGTTCAAGGTCATCGGCGAGGGCTATGCGCAGGGCATTGCCGGGATCGCGCGCGACTACGGCGTCGCGCTGTGAGGTCGCCGGCCGACGCCCCCCCGCGACCGGACCTGGCCTGGCTGCGGCACCGCGCCCGGCCGGCTGCCACGCCGAGCTCGCAGGCACTGTCCGACTTCATGCACGGTGCCGATCACCCCCGGCACCGGCACGCCGACGCCGCTCCCACCAGCTCCTCCCTCGACCTGTCAGCACCGTCGACTCCGGCACCGAGCCCCGCGCTTGCACCGGCACCGGCCTCCCCCGCAGGCTCCTCCTCATCGCTGGACCTGTCCGGCGCTGAGTCGCTCGCCAACGCCCCGTTCAAGCCGACGCCGGCACCGGTCCGCGCCTACCTCCCGCCGCGCGTACGCGCCGGCGCAGCCACCGTGCTGACCGCCAAGGCCCCCACCGTGACGCTGACCCGGGTCCAGAGCGGCGTCGGGTCGTTGCTGATCGAGGCGGCCTGCTCGCCCGCCGTCGGAGACCTGAGGCTGGGCGCGGCCTACCAGCTCGGCTCCGGCCCGACCTCCGTCGTCCAGCGCGAGTCGGGCGTCACGACGGCTCCCCCGGGATCGCGGCGTCCCGTCATCATCGGCCAGCGCGGCCAGTTCGAGAAGCTGACCGTCGACCTGGTGCAGGTCCGCGACCTCGCGCGGTTCGTGGTCTATGCCTACTCCGCCAGCGGTGGGGTGCTCAACTGGGGCGGGACCCTGGTGCTGACGACGTTCGGTCAGTCCCGGATCGAGATGCCGCTCGACCGTACGCCGTCACCGGGCGTCTTCGTCCTCGCCTCCGTCTTCGTGGTCGACGGCGAGATGGTGATCCGCTGGGAGAACGAAGAGATCGCCGGCACCGTACGCGACGCCGCCCTGGCCTACGGCTTCGACAAGATCACCTGGCTGGACACGCGCACCCCCCTGGTCTGAGCTGCCGGGTGAGCCGGGGGTTTTCCGATCCAGCATCTGACTGCTACCTGCCGGAAACGTCGGTGCGGCATCCTGGCCGTCATGGTGAGCACCGGCAATCAGCTGGCCATCGAGTCGAGCGACCTCGTGGTGCACCGGCTGGGCGACGCCACCCTCCCGACGCCGATGGCCACGCTGCTCAAGGGCAGGGCGAGCTCACCGCACTACGTCCACGAGTCCGACCGGGTGCTGCTCGACGACACCGTCGAGATGGCCGTGGCCCGCGGGGTCGGCGTCGCCGAGCTGCCGTCACTCGAGCCCGGCGGCCCGCGGGAGCTGCTCTTCCACGACCCGGTCAGGACCAAGGTGGGCATCGTCACCTGCGGCGGGCTGTGCCCCGGCCTCAACAACGTGATCCGCGGACTGGTCCTCGAGCTCTCCGACCACTACGGGGTGACCGACATCGTGGGGTTCCGCAACGGCTACCTCGGCCTGGTCAAGGCCGAGGAACCAGTGGCACTCACCCCCTCCGTGGTCGCCGACATCCACACGCAGGGCGGCACGATCCTCGGCACCTCGCGGGGGGACCAGGACCCCGAGGAGATGGTGGCGACGCTGGTGCGCCTGGGCATCTCGGTCCTGTTCGTCATCGGCGGGGACGGCACCTTGCGCGGCGCGCAGAAGATCGCCGACACTGCGGCTGGCCGCGAGGTGCAGCTGTCGGTGATCGGCGTACCGAAGACCATCGACAACGACATCCCGTACATCGACCACAGCTTCGGCTTCCAGACCGCCTTCGCCCGGGCGACCGAGTCGATCCGGGCGGCGCACACCGAGGCCTCGTCCACTCCCAACGGGGTCGGGCTGGTCAAGCTGATGGGCCGGCACTCGGGCTTCATCGCCTGCTACGCGGCGCTCGCCCGCAGCGGCGCCGACGTCGTGCTCATCCCGGAGGTGCCGTTCGCCCTGGACGGGGACAACGGCCTGCTCGCGCA
>JAWWOL010000312.1:0-4446 GCA_033851695.1 Frankiales bacterium | reverse complement strand
CCGACGCTCTCGCAGGTCGCCGCCGCGGACCGTCCAGGTGCTCCCGCCGGCAACCACGCGCTCTCCGTCGCCTACACCGTGACCAGCTACGGCGGTTTCTCGCACGACCTGCCGGCCACCCAGGACTGGACCTCGTACGACGGGTTCTCCTTCTGGGTCAAGGGAACCGGCAGCGGGCAGAAGGTGGAGTACGAGATCAAGGCCGGCGGTCCGGACGGTGAGAACGGCCAGCTGTGGCAGAGCTTCTTCACCGACGACGTCGCCGGCTGGCAGAAGGTGCAGATCGCCTTCGCCAACCTGAAGAAGCGCACGGACTACCAGCCCGGTGGCGCGCCGAACAACCCGGCGCCCGACCTGACGAAGGTCTGGGGCTACGCGGTCAACCTGCCGGGTGGTGGGGCGAGCAACACGCTGCTGTTCGACGACGTGCAGGTCTACCAGAACCTCCAGGTCATCGACGACTTCGAGGGCGCCAACCCGATCACCGACGTCGGCGGGGCCCTGGCCCACTCGGGCGTCTACGGCTGGGGCGGCAACGCCGACAGCACGCCGACCCTGTCGATCGCCCAGCTCGACCGGCCGGGCGTGACGAACAACCACGTGCTGCGCGGCACCTGGGTCAACAACTCCAGCTACGGCGGCATCTCGTACGACATCGCGACCGCCTCCCCCCAGGACTGGAGCACCTTCGGCGGCATCGAGTTCTGGTTCTACGGCCACAACCCCAGCAACGACGCGGTTCCCGGCTCGGGACAGCAGTACGAGTTCGAGGTCAAGGACGGTGGCGTCGACGCCGAGCACGCCGAGCTGTGGCAGACGTTCTTCACCGACGACTGGCAGGGCTGGCACCTCATCCAGGTCCCGTTCAGCTCGCTCAAGCTGCGGACGGACTACCAGCCGACCGGTGGGCCGATCAACAGCACGCTCGACCTCAACAAGATGTACGGCTTCGCGTTGACCGAGCCGGCCGGCTCGAGCAACGGTGAGTTCGACGTCGACCAGTTCGCCTTGTACGGCGTGAATACCGGAGCGACCACCGCGCACATCGGCACGGCCGCCGACGTCTACGCGGTGAACCCCGGGGGCACGGCGACGGTGGGCGTCAAGCTGACGACCAACAGCGACAAGCCGCTCGACCACGACGTGACGGTTGCCTACTCCCTCGGCACCGGAACGGCCATTGCCGGCACCGACTACACCGACGCCAGCGGAACGGTGTCGTTCGCGACCGGGGCGGCCTCCGGCAGTGTCCAGACCTTCACGGTGCAGACGCTGCCGAACAGCACGGCGTCGGAGGCGAAGCAGATCCCGGTCCAGCTCACGGCGACGGGGGCCGACGTCACCGTCGACAAGCCGGTCGTCGTCATCAACGCCCACGGGCTGCCCTACCTCGACCCCACCCTGTCCACCAGCGCACGGGTCGCTGACCTGCTCTCCCGGATGACGCTGGACGAGAAGATCGGCCAGATGACCCAGGCGGAGCGCGGCGACCTGACCCACCAGTCCGACATCACCACCAGCGCCCTGGGGTCACTGCTGTCCGGAGGTGGCTCCACGCCGACCCCGAACACCCCGCAGGCCTGGGCAGACATGATCGACACGTTCCAGGCTCGCGCCCAGGCCACGCCACTGCAGATCCCGCTGATCTACGGCGAGGACTCCGTGCACGGCGACAACAACCTGATCGGCGCGACGGTCTTCCCGCACAACATCGGCCTGGGCGCGACCCGGGACCCGGTGACGGTGAAGCAGGACGGGCAGATCACCGCGACGGAGACCCGGGCCACCGGTGTCACCTGGGCCTTCTCGCCCTGCGTCTGCGTGACCCGGGACGAGCGCTGGGGACGGTCGTACGAGTCCTTCGGCGAGGACCCCGCGTTGGTCGACCAGATGGAGACCATCATCGACGGCCTCCAAGGCGATGGCGCGCTGTCCAAGAACACCAGCGTCCTGGCCACGGCCAAGCACTTCGTCGGTGACGGTGGCACCGCCTACGGGTCGTCGACCACGGGCTCGTACACGATCGACCAGGGCGTCACGACTGTCACACCCGCCCAGCTGCAGGCGCTCTACCTCGACCCGTTCCAGCAGGCGGTGCAGAAGCACGCCGTCGGCTCGGTGATGCCGTCGTACTCCAGCCTGCAGATCGTCGGAAAGGACGCCGCACCGGTCAAGATGCATGCGCGCGCTGACATGATCACCGGGGTCCTCAAGCAGCAGTTCGGCTTCAAGGGCTTCGTGATCAGCGACTGGCAGGGCATCAACCAGATCGGGCCGGACTACAAGAACGACGTCAAGGTCGGCATCAACGCCGGCATCGACATGGTGATGGTGCCGGACCAGTACGTGACGTTCGAGGCCGACCTCAAGAGCCTCGCCACCACCGGTGACGTCACTGCCGCCCGCATCGACGACGCGGTCAGCCGCATCCTCACCCAGAAGTTCCAGCTCGGCCTGTTCGGCCAGCCCTACGCGGACCGGACGAACATCGCCGGCATCGGCAGCGACGCCCACCGCGCGGTGGCCCGGACCCTCGCCGCCGAGTCCCAGGTGCTGCTGAAGAACACCGGCGGCGTGCTGCCGCTCAAGGCCGGGGCCAAGGTGTACGTCGCCGGCAGCAATGCCGACAACATCGGCAACCAGGTCGGCGGCTGGACGGTCACCTGGCAGGGCTCGTCGTCCTCCCCGGAGACCGGCGGCACCACGATCCTGGCCGGTCTGCGGCAGGATGCCCCTGCGTCGACCTTCACCTACTCTGCCGACGCCTCAGCCGATCTGGCCGGGTCGACGGTGGGTGTGGTGGTGGTCGGCGAGACCCCGTACGCGGAAGGCATCGGTGACGTCGGCAACGGCCACACCCTCGACCTGTCCGCTGCGGACAGGGCGGCCGTCGACAAGGTCTGCGCCGCGATGAAGTGCATCGTGCTCGTCGTCTCGGGCCGGCCGATGAACATCACGCCGATCCAGGCCGAGGCGAGCGCGATCGTGGCCTCCTGGCTGCCGGGGACCGAAGGCGAAGGCGTCGCGGACACCCTGGTGGGCAAGACCCCGTTCACCGGCCGGCTGCCGGAGTCCTGGGCCAAGAGCGTCACCACGACGACCTCCCCGGTCAACGTCGGCGACGCGGCCTATGACCCGCTGTACCCCTATGGGTGGGGACTGCGGACCGACTCGGCCAAGGCCCGGCTCACGGCAGAGCGCGCCGCACTGCTGGCCGGAGCCGCCGGCAGTCAAGGCAAGAAGGCCGCCGTGATCCTGGACGCGCTGCTGCACGCCCCGGTGTGGAACAGCGACGGAAGCGTACGCAACGCCGCTCCGGCACTGGCGCTGCTCACCGTCGCCGCCGGCTACCTCGGCGGCACATCGACCAGCGTCGAGGTGCAGGCCAACGTGGTCGTGTCCGTGGCTCGGGACATCGCCCAGGGTGTCGTGGTCAAGGGTGCAGCGAGGGCGATGACGCGGACAGCAAGCCTGACCGCGAACGCCGAGCACTCGCTGATGTCCGGCGATCCCCGGAAGGCGGTCATGCAGCTCGCCCAGGCCTACGGGGCCGCGGCCTAGTCATCGTCCTCGTCATCAGGGCCACCGAGTCAACAGGAACCGTTGACCTGACGCGCGGCTGGGTGGAGCCTGTCCGCGTGTTGGTGCGGTGCGCCGGCGCGCACCGCCGAACTGGAGGAGGCGGAACGCATGTACGCGCGCTTGGTATTGCTCACCGGGGACCCCGCCCGGATGGAGGAGTCGATCCGGTACATCGAGGAGACGGTCCGCCCGGCGGTGACCTCGCTGGCGGGTTGTCGGGGGATGACGTTCGTGGCCGACCGCGAGCGTGGCAAGGGAGTAGTGGCGACCTTCTGGTCCAGCGAGGAGGCCCGAACCGCGAGCGCAGAGCCCCTCCGGTCAGTTCGGGAGACGGCAATCCAGAGGTTGGGGGGTACCGGCACGATGGAGAACTACGAGGTCGCCGTCTTCCACCAGAAGGCCTTGCCCGGCCCCGGATCAGGTGTCCGGCTCACCTTCACCGAAGGAGACCCGGCCGACGTCGACCTGGCGATCGATGCCTTCCGGACCACCGTGGTGCCCAGGGTTGAGCTGTTGCCGGGGTTCTGCCGCGCCATCTTGTTCGTCGACCGCGGCCGCGGCCGCAACGTATCGGCGATCTCCTTCGCGGACCAGACCGGGCTCGCCGCTTCCCGGGGGGCAGCCGCCTCGGTGCGCGCCGACGCCACAGCGAAAGCGCACCTCAACGTCCGCGGCGTCGACGAGTACACGATGGTGTTCACCGAGGTCGAGCCCGACTGATCGCTGCGTCCACGCCCTGGGCGTCAGCGTTCGCTGTCGGGTCGGTAGTCCCAGGGTTGGGTGGTGTAGGTGCGCCCGAGTGGGGTGGTCCAGTGCAGGGTGCCGTCGGGGTCTTGCCGGGTGCGGTAGTGCCCGTGGGTTTTC
>JAWWOL010000293.1:0-4304 GCA_033851695.1 Frankiales bacterium | reverse complement strand
GGGCGCTGAGCGCCGGCGTGCCGGTCTGGGGCGAGGTGGAGCTGGCCTGGCGGCTGCGCGGTCCGGGCGCCGCGCCCTGGCTGGCGCTCACCGGCACCAACGGCAAGACCACGACGGTCGGGATGCTCGATGCCATCCTGCGGGCCGCCGGTCACCGCAGCGTGGCGGCCGGCAACGTCGGCACGGCGCTGGTCGAGGTCGTGGCGGGCTCGTACGACGTGATTGCCGTTGAGCTGTCGAGCTTTCAGCTGCACTGGTCCTCGACGGTCGCCCCGCTGGCTGCCGCCGTGCTCAACCTCGCCCCGGACCACCTTGACTGGCACGGCTCACTGGAGGCGTACGGCCGGGCAAAGGCCAAGATCTGGCCGCCGGCGACGGTGGCCGTCGGCAACGCCGACGATCCGGCGACCGTGACGTTGCTGGACTCCGCGCCCGGTCCGCGGGTCTCGTTCACCGTGGAGGCTCCGCGGGCCGGTCAGGTCGGCGTGGTCGAGGACCTGTTGGTGGACAGGGCTTTTGTCGCCGACCCGGTCCACGGCGCCGTCGAGCTCGCGACCCTGGACGACGTCCACCTGACCGGTGCGCACAACGTGGCCAACGCCCTCGCCGCCGCAGCCCTGGCCCGGGCGTACGGCGTGCCCGCCGAGGCCGTACGGGACGGGTTGCGCGGTGTCGTCCCGGGTGCCCACCGCAACCTGCTGGTGGCGCGGGTGGACGGGATCGCCTACGTCGACGACAGCAAGGCCACCAACCCGCACGCCGCCGCCGCTTCGCTCGGCGGCTACCCCTCCGTGGTCTGGGTGGCCGGTGGCCTGCTCAAGGGCGCGGACGTCGAGGATCTCGTACGGGTTCATGGCAGCCGGATGAGAGCCGCCGTGCTGCTCGGCGCCGACCGTGCCGTGATCCGTGAGGCTCTGGCGCGACACGCACCCGATGTCCCCGTCCGCGAGGTCGAAGCGACGGACACTGGGGCCATGACGACGGTCGTGGCGGTTGCGGCTGGGCTGGCACAGCCCGGAGACACCGTGCTGCTAGCGCCGGCTGCTGCCTCGATGGACATGTTCCGGGACTACGCCGCTCGCGGCGACGCGTTCGCCGCGGCGGTGCACGCCATCGAGGCCGCCCGGTGACCGCCGGAGCCGTCGACCGCGGTACGGCGGTCAGCCGGCGTGCGGCAGGAGACGGGCTGCGGATCTCGGCCCTGGACCGCCCCTTGACCTCCTACTACCTGATCCTGGGCTGCACCGGCATCCTGCTGGCGATCGGCCTGGTGATGGTGCTCTCGGCGTCCAGCGTCTCCGCGTACAAGGTCTCCGGCTCGAGCTACTCCGTCTTCAAGCAGCAGGCGCTGTGGACGGCGATGGGTTTGCCGCTGTTCTGGATCGCCAGCCGGCTGCCGCTGCGACTGTTCCGGCTGAGCGCGACCCTGTCGCTCCTGGCATCGTTCGGGCTGCTGCTGCTCGTGCCGTTCCTCGGCCGCGGTTCCAACGGCGCGGTGCGCTGGATCCCGGTCGGCCCGATCCACATCCAGCCCAGCGAGGTGACCAAGCTCGCCCTGATCATCTGGGGGGCAGACCTGCTGGTACGCAAGGCAAAGCTGCTCGGCGACTGGGTCCATCTGATGGTGCCGTTGCTGCCCGTGGTGGTGGCCATCGCGACGTTGGTGATCCTCGAGAAGGACATGGGGACCACGCTCGTCGTCCTCGCCATCGCCTTCGCGCTGCTGTGGTGCGTCGGTGCCCCGAGCCGCGTGCTCTGGCTGATCGGCGGCCTCGGCTTGCTGGGTGCCGTCGGTCTGGCGATGGCCGAGCCCTATCGCTGGATCCGGGTGATCGCCTTCCTCCAGCCGTCAGGCAACGCGACGGCCCATTACCAGGCGCTGCAGGGCAAGTACGCGCTCGCCTCCGGCGGCTGGTTCGGCGCGGGGCTGGGAGCCGGCTCGCAGAAGTGGGGCTACGTCCCCGAGTCGTACACCGACTTCATCTTCTCGATCATCGGTGAGGAGCTCGGGCTGGTCGGGGCGCTGGGCGTGGTCCTGCTGTTCGGGATGCTCGCGTACGCCGGGCTGCGGGTCGCCCGCCGTTCAGCCGACCCGTTCGCCCGGCTGGCCGCCGGCGGTGTCGTGGCCTGGGTCCTCACCCAGGCGCTGGTCAACATGGGCGCTGTGACCGGCCTGCTGCCCATCACCGGCATCCCGCTGCCGTTGATCTCCTTCGGTGGCTCCGCGTTGTTGCCGACCCTGGTGGCGCTGGGCATGCTGGCGTCGTTCGCCCGCCGCGAGCCCGGGGCGGCAGAGGCGCTGGCTGCCCGGGTGCCGCTGGGCCAACGGTTCTCGCGGCGCCGGGCCGCGCCGGCCCGGCGCACCGCAGCGGCCGCGACCGCCGTGTCCCGTGGCTCGGCAGGGCGCTGACCGGTGCACGTCATCCTCGCCGGCGGAGGCACCGCCGGCCACGTCGAACCGGCGCTCGCGACCGCCGACGCCCTGCGTAGGATCGACCCGTCGATCGAGATCACGGCGCTGGGCACCGCCGCCGGGCTCGAGGCCCGGCTGGTCCCGGCCCGCGGCTACCGGCTCGCCGAGATCCCGCGGGTGCCGCTGCCGCGTCGGGTGACGCCGCAGATCGTCGCCGTACCAGGGCGTCTGCTCGGCGCGGTCCACGCCGTCGAGGAGGTCCTCGAGCGGACCGAGGCCTCGGTCGTCGTCGGGTTCGGCGGTTACGTCGCGATGCCGGCCTACCTCGCTGCCCGGCGCCGGCACATCCCGGTGGTGGTGCACGAGGCCAACGCCCGGCCCGGTTTGGCCAACCGGATCGGCGCCCGGATGACCAAGCATGTCGCGGTCGGCTTCCCCGGCACGGTGCTGCCGCACGCCGTCCACATCGGCACCCCGCTGCGCCAGGCCGTGGCCCGGCTCGACCGTGACGCCGACCGGGCCGGCGCGCGGGCGTCCTTCGGTCTCGACGAGGACCGCCCGACGCTGCTGGTGACCGGCGGGTCCCAGGGCGCTCGCCAGATCAACGACGCCGTCGTCGCGGCGGCCCCCGAGCTCGCGGCCGCCGGCGTCCAGGTGCTGCACCACACCGGCACCGGCCAGGTCGATGCCGTACGCGATGCGCTCGGAGATGCCTACGGCGTCCCGTACGCGGTCCTGGGCTACGTTGATCGCATGGAGATGGCTTATGCAGCAGCCGATCTGGTGCTGTGCAGGGCGGGCGCGATGACCTGCGCCGAGCTCGCGGCCGTGGGCCTGCCCGCCGTCTACGTCCCGCTGTCGCACGGCAACGGCGAGCAACGGCTCAACGCCATGCCGACGGTCGAGGCCGGTGGCGGGCTGCTCGTCGCCGACTCGGACCTCGACGCCGCCGCCGTACGGGACACCGTCCTGACGCTGCTCACCGACCCGGAGCGCCTGCAGGCCATGGGCGCCGCGGCCGGGAGCCTCGGCCGCCGGGACGCCGACGCCACCTTGGCGCGCATGGTCATCGAGACAGCGCTGGAGTGGCTGTGACCGCCGACCTGGGTCGCGTGCACTTCGTCGGCATCGGTGGCGCCGGCATGAGCGGGATCGCCCGCATCCTGCTGGCCCGCGGCGTCACCGTGTCCGGCAGCGACGTCAAGGACTCGACCATGCTGGCGGCGCTGCGTGCCTTGGGGGCGCGGATCTACGTCGGCCACCAGGCCGGCAACGTGGCCGAGGTCGACACCGTGGTCGTGTCCAGCGCGATCCGGCCGACGAACCCCGAGCTGGTCGAAGCCGGCCTGCGCGGCCTGCAGGTGCTGCCCCGCGCGGCGGCGCTGGCCGCGGTCATGGCCGGGAGCAAGGGCATCGCGGTCGCCGGCACGGCCGGAAAGACGACGACCACGTCGATGCTCACCGTTGCCCTCCAGCACTGTGGTGCCGACCCGTCCTTCGCCATCGGCGGAGACCTCAACGAGCCAGGTTCCGGCGCGCACCACGGGACCGGGGACTACTTCGTCGCCGAGGCGGACGAGAGCGACGGCTCGTTCCTGCTGCTCTCGCCCTACGCCGCCGTCATCACCAATGTCGAGCCCGACCACCTGGACCACTACGCGGACGAGGCGGCCGTCGAGACCGCGTTCGTCTCCTTCTCCACAACCCTTGACGGGCAAGGTTTTCTGGTCACCTGCGCCGACGACCCGGGCGCCCGCCGGGTCGCCGAGACAGCGTCCGCTCGGGGAGTGGAAGTCATCTCGTACGGGACCGCGGTCGATGCCGACCTGCGCATCGTGGAGCTCCAGCTCGACGGTCACACCTCCGAGGCCGAGATCGTGCACCACGGCCG
>JAWWOL010000222.1:0-3978 GCA_033851695.1 Frankiales bacterium | reverse complement strand
TGCTGCTCACCCTCTCGACCACCATGCCGTCGGCGGCCGACCTTGGCTACCTGGTCCACAAGCACCCGGACAAGGCGCAGCAGTTCAACCTGCCGGTGGGGGCCGCCCACGTGTTCTGGCCGGAGGTCTCCGCCGAGCGCGCGACGGTGGCGCTGTTGCTCGAGGTGGACCCGATCGGCCTGGTCCGCAAGGGCAACGAGTCCTTCGCCCTGGCGCAGTACGTCAACGACCGGCCGTACGCCGCTTCGTCGATGCTCGCGGTGGCCCTCGGCAACGTCTTCCGGACCGCCATGTCCGGCACCTGCAAGGCCCGCCCGGAGCTGGCCCTGCTGCCGATCCCGCTCGAGATCCGGCTGCCGGCCGTGCCCTCCCGGGGCGGAGCTGACCTGGTGACGCAGCTGTTCAGCCCGCTGGGCTGGCAGGTCGAAGCCGTGGCCGTGCCCCTCGACCCCACCGTGCCGTCCTGGGGCGACTCGCCGTACGTCTCGCTGCGGCTCACGGGCACGTTGCGACTGGCCGACGCACTGACCCAGCTCTACGTCCTGCTGCCGGTCCTCGACGACGGGAAGCACTACTGGGTCGGCGAAGCCGAGATCGACAAGCTGATGCGGGCCGGTGGGGCGTGGCTGCCCGGCCACCCGGAACGCGAGCTGATCACCCGGCGCTACCTGAGGCACCAGCGCAGCCTCATCCTGTCGGCGGTCGATCGCCTCGCCGAGGTCGATGACCTGGTCCCGGCACCGGCCGAGGAGGCACCCACCAAGCCGCTCGCCACCCTACGGGCCGCCGCCGTGATCGACGTGCTCAAGGCGGAGAACGCCTCCAGCGTCGTGGATCTGGGCTGCGGCCAAGGAGCACTGCTTCACGAGCTGATCGCCGATCCGGCGTTCACCAAGGTCCTCGGCGTCGACGTCTCGCACCGTGCGCTCGAGGTCGCCGCCAAGCGCCTCAGCCTCGACCGGATGCCCGACACGCAGCGAGCGCGAATCGAGCTGATCCAGTCGTCCGTCACCTATCGCGACGACCGGCTCACCGGCCACGACGCCATCGTGCTGATGGAGGTCGTCGAGCACGTCGACCAGTCGCGGCTTGTCGCGCTCGAACGCACCGTCTTCGGCAACGCCAAGCCCACCTCGGTCATCGTGACGACGCCCAACGCCGACTACAACGTGCTCTACCCCGTCCTGTCGGCCGGCACGATGCGGCACCGCGACCACCGGTTCGAGTGGACCCGTGCGGAGTTCGCCGCCTGGGCAACGACAACCGCCGCCTCGTACGGCTACGCCGTGCGCTTTCTCCCTGTGGGTGTTGAAGACTCGCGCTTCGGGCCGTCGACCCAGATGGCCGTCTTCCGGAGGGCGTCATGACCGACTACGGCATCCCGCGGCTGTCCCTGGTCTGCCTCGTCGGCATCAGCGGGTCCGGCAAGTCCACCTTCGCGCGCGAGCACTTCGGCCCGTACGAGGTGGTCTCGAGCGATGTGTGCCGCGGTCTGGTGTCCGACGACGAGAACGACCAGTCGGCGAGCGCTGCCGCGTTCGAGGTGCTCGACTTCATCGCGGGCAAGCGGATCCAGGCAGGCCGGCTGACGGTCATCGACGCGACCAACGTGCAGCCGGAGGCGCGCAAGCGCCTGGTCGAGCTGGCCCGTGCCCACGACGTGCTCCCGGTCGCCGTCGTCCTGGACGTCCCCGAGCGGGTTGCCTTGGAGCGCAACGCTTCTCGGCCGGACCGGACGTTCGGCGAGTCAGTCGTCCGCCGCCAGCACGACCAGCTGCGCCGATCCATGCGGCACCTGGCCAAGGAGGGCTTCCGCAAGGTGCACGTCCTGCGCGGCGTGGACGAGATCACCGACGCGCGCATCATCCGCGAGCGGCTGCTCAACGACTTCACCGACGACCACGGGCCTTTCGACGTCATCGGCGACGTGCACGGCTGCCGGTCCGAGCTCGAGAGCCTGCTGACCACGCTGGGCTACCAGCTCGTACGGGACCCTGCCGGTCGGCCGGTCGACGCCGTCCATGCCGAGGGGCGCAAGGCGGTGTTCGTCGGTGATCTGGTCGACCGCGGGCCTGACTCCCCGGGCGTGCTCAGGCTCGTGATGGGGATGGTGCGCGCCGGACATGCTCGCTGCGTGCCCGGCAACCACGAGCACAAGCTGGTCCGCGCGCTGCGGGGGAACGCCGTGCGGATCAGTCACGGCCTCGGCGAGACGCTGGCCCAGCTCGCGCTCGAGGACGCTGATTTCCGTGCTGCTGCTGAAGAGTTCTGCGACGGCCTGGTCTCGCACGTGGTGCTGGACGACGGCAAGCTGGTGGTCGCGCACGCCGGGCTCAAGGAGGCCTACCACGGGCGGGCGTCCGGGCGGGTGCGGTCTTTCGCGCTCTACGGCGACACCACCGGTGAGACCGACGAGTACGGCCTGCCGGTCAGGCTGCCGTGGGCCAACGACTACCGGGGCCGGGCGATGGTGCTCTACGGGCACACGCCGACCCTGGAGCCGGAGTGGGTCAACAACACGATGTGCCTCGACACCGGCTGCGTGTTCGGCGGGAGACTGACCGCGCTGCGCTACCCCTCCCGCGAGGTGGTGTCGGTGCCGGCTGAGCGGGTCTGGTACGAGCCGGCCAAGCCGTTCCTCGTCGAGGTCCCGGTGCGTCCTGCCGACGACCTCGCGATCACCGACGTGCTCGGCAGGCGCGGCGTCGAGACCCGCCTGGCCGGACGGGTCACCGTACGGGAGGAGAACGCCGCCGGGGCGCTCGAGGTGATGAGCCGGTTCGCGCTGGAGCCGTCGTGGCTGCTCTACCTGCCGCCGACGATGGCGCCTTGCGCGGCCTCGCCGGACGGCGACCTGCTGGAGCACCCACTGGCCGCCTTCGACGCCTACCGGACCAGCGGGATCAGCGAGGTGATCTGCGAGGAGAAGCACATGGGCTCGCGAGCGGTCGCCCTGGTCTGCGCGTCGGCAGAAGTGGCCGCCCGCCGGTTCGGCGCCACCGATGGGCAGAGCGGCGCCGTCTACACCCGTACCGGACGGTCCTTCTTCCCAGCCGACCTGACCGCGGAGCTGCTGGCCCGGCTGCGGACGGCTGTCGAAGCGACCGGGGTGTGGGCCGAGCTCGACGCCGACTGGCTGCTGCTCGACTGCGAGCTGCTGCCGTGGTCGGCCAAGGCGGAGGACCTGCTGAGGTCGCAGTACGCGGCAGTCGGCGCCGCGGCACGTGCCGCATTGCCTGCTGCTGTTGAGATGTTGGCCTCCGCCGCTCGGCGTGGTGCTGACGTGGACGCCCTGCAGGGACGCACGAGCTCGCGGCTGGCCAACGCCTCGGCCTTCACCGACGCCTACCGCCGTTACATCTGGCCGACATCCGGCCTCGACGGCGTCCAGCTGGCCCCGTTCCAGCTGCTGGCGGCCGAGGGGCGCACGTTCGCCGACCGTGGCCACGGCTGGCATCTTGACCTCGCCGACCGGCTGGTCGCCGCCGACCCCGGGCTCGTACGGCCAACTCGCCGGCTGGTCGTCGACCTGACCGACCCGACCTCCGTAACCGCCGGAGTCGACTGGTGGACGGAACTGACCGGCGACGGTGGCGAAGGCATGGTGGTCAAGCCACTGGCCAACCTGGTCAAGGGCACCAAGGGCTGGTCGCAGCCGGGCATCAAGGTGCGCGGCCGGGAGTACCTCCGGATCATCTACGGCCCCGACTACACCAGCCCCGCCAACCTGGACCGGCTGCGCACCCGCAACCTCGGACACAAGCGGTCGCTCGCGGCACGGGAGTACGCCCTCGGCATCGAGTCGCTCGAGCGGGCGGTGGCCGGCGAGCCGTTGTGGCGGGTCCACGAACCGGTCTTCGCGGTGCTGGCACTGGAGTCTGAGCCGGTGGACCCACGGTTGTGACGGCCGGCTCGCAGGGGTGCCTACCCGGAGACTCTGCGTTGCCCGCTGGGAGCGGGCAACGCAGAGTCGCGGGG
>JAWWOL010000256.1:0-2827 GCA_033851695.1 Frankiales bacterium | reverse complement strand
GTGACTTCATCGAGGACGCCGACGCCATGGTGGCCGAGGACGCGGTGATCTTCGGCGCGATGCAGGACGAGCTGCGTGCCGCGCTCGAGTCGCTCGACCCGCGCGAGGCGCAGATCGTCGCGATGCGTTACGGCCTCTACGACGGCGCGCCCAAGACGCTGGCCGAGGTGGCCCAGGTCTACGACCTGAGCCGCGAGCGGATCCGGCAGATCGAGCGTGAGGCGATGACCAAGCTCCGTCACCCGAGCCGGTCCCGCAGCCTGCGCGACTATGCCTAGATCTGCCTAGATCGGCCTAGATCGCGGGCACCCCCGTACGAAGAACACCCCGTCGGCTCCGGCCGGCGGGGTGTTCTGTCGTGCGTCCAGCTGCCGCTGGCGGGTCGACGACCGGTCAGGCCGCGTCGTAGTCCGCGCCCGCGATCGCCGCGGCGACCGCGTCGTCGTCGTAGGCCTCAGAACCCGGGATGGTCCTGACCATGCCGACCAGCACGTTGTCGCGCATGACCGTCGCTTCGAGGCCGGCCGCGCCGTCGGCGTCCCAGATCGCCTCGCGGCCGTCAGGCAGCACGACCCGGATCCCGAACTCGTAGACACCGAGGGAGTGCAGGTGCGCCATGACCCGTCGTTCGCGCAGCGTGGCGACGACCCGCTCGGCCTGTTCCTGCAGCACGTGGGCTCCCTTCGCCAGGGTCGGCTCCGACCCGTACCAGCCTAACCAGCGAACCTGTCATCAGGCTGGTGAACCGAACCGGCGAACCGGCGGATTCCGGGCGCGGGCAGGCGGCGCGGAAGGCCCATCTCGCACTTCAACCGTCCGGCGGCTCAATCTGGAGATCTCAGGACCGATGCACAGGGGCAGAGTACGTACAGCGATGCCCGCGGAGGTCAGGGATGCAACCGCAAAACCCCGTCTCGCCGACGATCCTGCCCGATCGCAGCAAGAGTGCGAAACCGGCGCGGACGTCGTTCCGGCTGACCCGGCGACGCAAGGACGAGGCGGAGGCGACGGCCCCGGCCGCCCAGGCGATGCCCGCGCCGCCGCCCCCGCCGATGCCGCCCTCCCCGCCGGCGCTCGGCCGGTTCTCGCCTGTCGCCAGCGGGCCGGGTGCGGCGCTGGCAGCCGCTGCCCACGACCACACCTCCGGCCTGGAGCGGCTGGCGGTGCACGCCGCCGCGAACGGTATCGACGCGTCCATCCGCCTCGCCGAGGAGGCGGAGTGGGAGCGTCGGAAGGAGGCCGATCACGAAGCCCAGGCCGAGGTGCAGCAGGCAGCGCTGCGTGCGGAGTCCCTCGACGTGGCCGACCGGCTGGCCTTCATGGCCGCGCAGCAGGCAGAGCGGGCACCGGAGCTCGCCGAGCGGGAGCGGCAGGCCCAGGAGGCCGACGCCGCGGCCGCCGAGCGCGCCGCCCGGGAGGCGGACGCCGAGCAGGCCAAGCTGCGCGACGAGTCCCTGGACGTTGCCGAGCGGTTGGCGCAGCTGGCGGTCACGCACGCCGAGCGTGCCCCGGAGGCAGCCGCGCGGGCCGAGGCCGACGCGCAGGCCCAGGCGCTGGAGGAGCAGCGGGCTACGGCTGAGGCCGAGGCGGAGCAGCTGCGGCTGCGCGAGGAGTCGCTCGTCGCAGCGGAGCACCTCGGCCGGCTCTCTCAGCCACCGGCACCCGCGGTGCGGGCCGCCCCGTCGTGGACCGCGACCGAGCACGCCGAGAGCTGACCCCTAGCCGGTCCGTCTGTGGGGTTGTCGGCCCAGCACCGGCGGGCGATCTCCTGCACGACCGGCAAACACCGAGCGCGTTCTCAGGCAGAGGGCCAGCGGCCACCGGGTGCCGCCCGTGCCCGCGTCAGATCGGGGCAGGGGATGTCATTCCGCTCGTGGGCCGGACGGGGTGTACGACCGTTGCGGTGAACCGGAACTGGTCCGTGCGGATGACCGAGCGCAGGAACGCAAGGGGCTTGTCATCCACGTCGCTGACCAGCGTGCTGACCAGGAACATCGGCGCGCGGTTGGAGATCCTCAAGGTCTTGCACTCGAACTCGTTCGCCGTCGTGGCCTCGACGCTCAGCTCGGACCGGCGCACGCGAAGCCCATATCGGGCGGCAAGCTGGTCGAGAAGTTCGGGTCCCCCGACCTCCAGAGACAAGCCGGTGTTGGCGGCAGCGGCGGCGGCGAGCTCGGGTGAGGCGTCACACCGGACATAGGCCTGGTTGAGTGAAACAGGCTCGCCAACAGACGTCACCACGGTGACCTCGAAGAGTTGGCTCGCGTCAGAAGTCTGGAGCAGCTTCCCCAGGTTGCCGCCTGCGTTGATGAGGCGCACATCGATGACTTCTGCGAGCTTGGCCCGTTCGGTCATCTCTTCCTGCAGCCACTCCTGAGCCGTCGCAACCGCTCCATAGCGGAGCTTCGGTTGCGCCACTACGGTGCCCCGGCCCTTCTGACGGATGACTTGGCCGTCCGCTTGGAGGACGTCGAGGGCCTTGCGGATGACTGTGCGGCTGACGCCCAGACCGGCTTCGAGATCGCTCTCCGACGGCAAAAGCTCACCCGGCTGCCAGTGCCCGGCGGCGATGTCCTCTTTGAGGAGCCCCTGCAGCTGGTAGTACAGCGGAACAGGCCCTTCACGGTCGAGCGGGCCCACTCGGTCGAAGAAGTCCTTGACCTGCTCGGGGCGTCGAGGGCCGCTTGCGGAGGTGGGGGAGATCATGACACCCGGGTGCCCCCTGCCTCACCGGCGACGAACACAGAGAAGCGGTCGAAGCAGGCCTCACGCACCGGATAGCCCAGGCAGTCCGCGTTGTCGCGGTAGGGCGCGGTGCCCGCCAGCA
>JAWWOL010000280.1:0-13123 GCA_033851695.1 Frankiales bacterium | reverse complement strand
AGGTCGCGTTCGCCCGGGTGGGCATCGACGACTGGGAGAAGCGGGTCGTCCAGGACCCGCGGTTCTTCCGGCCGGCCGAGGTCGACCTGCTGATCGGCAGCCCGGCCAAGGCCAAGAGCGAGCTCGGCTGGGAGCCCAAGGTCGGCTTCACCGAGCTGGTCCAGATGATGGTCGACGCCGACACCGCTGCCGAGCAGCGCCTGGCCAGGCACCGGCACAGCGACGAGGTCTGAGGCCTCCCCATACCAGTTCTGACTACTGGCGAACTGGGCATAGATAACCCTCATCAAACCGGCCGGTCCTGCCGACATTTGTCCTTAACAGCCGCGGACCGGACGGGTCTGCGCGTGTCGACGCGGGAGGGGACAGCCATGGTCGATGCCGCCGGCCGGGCGCCTGCCGACGAGTCGCTGGACGTCCTGCTGCTGCGCAGCCTGCTCGACGAGTCCGCTGACCGGGTCTACTTCAAGGACATGGACAGCCGGTTCCTGCGGCTCAGCCACAGCGCGGCCGCCTGGTTCGGCCGACAGCGGGACGACGTCGTGGGCCGGACCGACGCCGACTTCTTCGCCGAGGAGCACGCCGAGAAGGCCAGGGCCGACGAGCAGGACATCATGCGTACGGGCATCGGCCTGGTCAACGTGCTCGAGCGCGAGACCTGGCCGGACGGTCCCGACACCTGGGTCTCCTCGACGAAGCTCCCGCTGCGCGACGCGGCCGGGGCGGTCGTCGGCACGTGGGGGATCTCCCGCGACGACACCGCGCGGGTGCGGGCCGAGCAGCTGCTGGCCGAGCGCAGCGCCAAGCTCGAGCAGGTGCAGCAGGAGCTGGTCACCGTCCTGGACGGATCGCCGGACGGGATGATGCGGTTCGACCGGCGGCTGCGGCACGTCTACCTCAACCCGGCGGCGGAGACGACGCTGGGGATGCCCGCCGCGGACGTCCTCGGCCGGACGAGCAGCGAGATCGGCCACCCACCCGAGGCCGAGGCCTGGGAGCAGGCCCTGCGCCAGGTCTTCGAGACGGGGGACAGCGCCGAGCTGGAGTACGTCGACAGCGTGGATGCGCGGGCGCGCTGGTTCCAGGCGCGGATGGTCCCGGAGCGGCAGGTCAACGGGGCGGTCACCGGCGTGCTGGTCGCCGTACGGGACTTCACCGACCGCAAGCGGGCCGAGGACGCCCTCGCGTTCCAGGCAGGTCATGACCCGTTGACCGGCCTCGCGAACCGCGCCTTGTTCCTCGACCGGGTCTCCCATGCGGTGCGCAGGCTCGAGCGGGACCGCGGCCGGCTGGGTGTGTTGTTCGTCGACCTCGACCGGTTCAAGACCGTCAACGACACTTTCGGCCACGCGGCCGGCGACTGGTTCCTGCTGCAGGTCGGCCGCCGGGTGAGCGACGCCGCCCGCCGTACGGACACGGTGGCCCGGCTCGGCGGCGACGAGTTCGTCGTGCTGTGCGAGGGTCTGACCGCCGACGAGGACATCCGCACGATCGCGGACCGGGTCAGCCGGGCCCTGTCCGAGCCGTTGGTCTACCGCGGTCAGTCGCTACCGGTCAGCGCGAGCCTGGGGATCGTCACCACCAGCTCGGCTGAGGCGGACGCCGAACGGCTGGTGGCGGACGCGGATGCCGCGATGTACCAGGCCAAGCACCAGGGAGGCGGCCGGTACGAGTTCTTCGACGCCGGACTGCGTGAGCGCGCCCTGGCCCGTACCGGCCTCATGCTCGAGCTGCACAACGCCCTGGAACGGGGCGAGTTCCGGCTGCACTACCAGCCGGTGCTGCGACTGGCGGACCAGAGCTGCATCGGCGTCGAAGCCCTGATCCGCTGGCAGCACCCGACGCGTGGCCTGCTGCAGCCCGGCGCGTTCCTCGACGTTGCCGAGCAGTCGGCGTTCATGGTCGAGCTGGGGGGATGGGTGCTCGACGAGGCCTGTCGCCAGCAGGCGCTGTGGGAGGTCCGCCCGGGGCAGCCGCCCATCAGCATGGCGGTCAACGTCTCCGCCCGCCAGTTCGCCGCCCCCGGCTTCGTGCAGGTGGTGGCAGGCGCCGTCGCCCGGCACGCCATCGACCCCTCGCAGCTGTGCCTCGAGATCACCGAGACCGCGCTGCTGGAGGAGTCTGCCGTCGTACCAGAGACTTTCGGGGGCCTCGTCGGCCTCGGCGTCCAGATCGCGCTGGACGACTTCGGCACCGGCTACTCGTCCTTGGCGCACCTGCGCAAGTTCCCCGTACACATCCTCAAGGTCGATCGCAGCTTTGTCAGCGGGCTCGGTGACACCGAAGGCGACCTGGTCATCGTCGGCGCGGTCACGGCCATGGCACGGGCGCTCGGCATCACCACGGTCGCCGAGGGGATCGAGACGCCGGAGCAGCTCGAGATGCTGTCGGCGATGGGCTGCGACAACGGCCAGGGCTACCTCTTCTCCCCCGCCGTCGAACCGGCCCGGATCCAGGAGATCCTCGACGCCGAGCCGACGTACGACGCCCAGGTGGCCCGCATCGCCTGAGCCCGCGGCGTCCTGCCCCGAAGCTCCTGGCCGGTGTCTGCGTTGCCCGCTGCCAGCGGGCAACGCAGAGCCGCCCGCTGAGGTATCCCTGCCGCGACCGGCCGGCCAGGGGTCAGCCGTCGGTGGAGAAGCGCACCGCGCAGTCAGCCAGAACGGCGCCGGTCCAGACCCGGGCCCCGTGCAGCAGCTCGTTACGGGCACCGACCCGCGCGCCGTCACCGATCACCGTGTCCATGATCACGCAGCCTGCGCCGATCACGGCATCCGCCCCGACGACGGAGTTCTCGACGAGGGTGCCGGCCCCGATCCGGGCGCCGTCGAACACCACGCTGCCGACGACCCGGGCACCGGCACCGACCACGGCACCCGCCCCGATCGACGTACCACCGGACAGCCAGGCATCCGGGGCGACCGAAGCCCCCGGCAGTACGAGGGACTCGCCGACGTGGGCCACGGCCGGCGAGGGGGCCCGACCGGTGACCAGGTCGCGGCAACCGGTCACGTAGGCCTCCGGCGTGCCGAGGTCGAGCCAGTACGACGTGTCGACGAAGCCGACGACCAGCTCGCCGGCAGCGAGCAGCCCTGGGAACGTCTCGCGCTCGACCGAGACCGGCCGGCCGGCCGGGATGGCGTCGATGACCGACCGGCGGAACACGTAGCAGCCGGCGTTGATCCGGTTGGTCACGGGTTCGGGCGTCTTCTCGAGGAAGGCGGTGACCCGGCCGTCCGCGTCCGTCGGCACGCAACCGAACGCCCGCGGGTCGTCGACCTCGGTGAGGTAGAGCGTGACGGCCGCGTCCCGCGACCGGTGCAGGGCCAGCTGGGCCGCGATGTCGTGACCCGAGAGCACGTCCCCGTTGAAGATCACGACCGGGTCGCCGGGCCCGCCTCGGAGCCGCGAGGCGACGTTGCGGATGCCGCCAGCGGTGCCGAGCGGCTCGGTCTCGGTGACGTACTCCAGGTCGAGGCCGAGTGAGGAGCCGTCGCCGAAGTGGGCCTCGAAGACCTCAGCCTTGTAGGAGGTCGCCAGCACCACGTGGTCGATCCCCGCGGCCTTGGCCTGCGCCAGCTGGTGGTGGACGAACGGCACGCCGGCCGCCGGCAGCATGGGCTTGGGCGTGGTCGAGGTCAGCGGCCGCAGCCGGGTCCCCTGGCCGCCTACGAGCAGGATCGCGTCGATCGGTCAGTCCTCCAGGTTCCACGGCGAGCCGCGCAGTTGGGCAATGCAGTTGGGCAATCAGTTGGGCGATACGGACAATGCGATCGTACGGGGGTCGGTCCCTCAGCCGGGCAGGGCGTCTGCGGAGCGCGTGGGCTTGGCCCCGGCGCCGATCTGCGGGACCAGCCTGGCCACCGCGTAACGCGCCAGCAGACCGGCGGCGAGCGCGACCCGCACCAGCGCCCAGCGACGGCCGGAGTACTTGCGCGCCAGGTAGCGGTAGGCGCTGCGATGGTGCGCCCGCAACATGACCGCCGAGCGCCCGCGCCCGGTCTCCGTCGCATGGCCGCCCTCGTGGGTGACCTGCGCCGACGGGACGTAGACGTTCTGCCAGCCGGCCCTGAGCAGGCGCTCGCACAGGTCGGTGTCCTCGAAGTACATGAAGTACGACTCGTCGAAGCCGCCGACCGAGGTGAACGCCTCGCGTCGCAGCAGGAGGCAGGAGCCGGACAGCCAGCCGTCGATGGCCCGTTCCTCGGCGGCGCCGCGCTCGCGGCGGTAAGACGCGGTCCACGGGTTGCTCGGCCAGACCCAGCCGAGCAGGGCGTGGGCGATCCCGCGACCCAGCGACGGGAAGCCGCGCGCGGACGGGTAGAGCTCGTTGGTCGGCGTCCGGATCCCCGGGCCGAGGGTGGCGGCACGTGGCCAGCGCTCGGCTGCGGCCAGCAGCTCGTCCAGGGCACCGACGTCCCAGATCACGTCCGGGTTGGCAACCAGCAACCAGGACGTGGTGGCCCCGCGGGCGCCGACGTTGGCGGCGCCCCCGTACCCGAGGTTGCCGCCGGTGTGCACCAACGTGACGTTGTCGTGGTCGGCGACGGCCTTCTCCGGCGCCCCGTCGGTCGACCCGTTGTCCGCGAGCACCACTTCGTACGAGCCGGCGGTCGCGAGGACCAACGAGTCGAGGAACGTGGCGAGGTGCTCGCCCGGGGAGTAGGTGACCACGATGACCCGCAGGTCGAGGTCGGGAGGGCCGGTGGAAGTCTCGACGTCACCTGGACCTGGCGGCCGGCTCACCGAACCGCGCGCGCGTACGAGGCGAGGTGTGCCTCGGCGCTGGCGGCCCAGGTGAACTCCTTGGAACGTTGGTAGCCCGCCTCGGCCAGCTGGGCCCGCCGGGGCGCGTCGTCGAGCAGGGCGGCCAGCGAGGCCGCGATCGCCTTGTCGTCGGGCTCGGTGTAGGCCACTGCGTCACCGCCGACCTCGGGCAGCGAGAGCCGGGGGGTGGTCAGCACCGGCACCCTGCAGGCCATCGCCTCGAGGACCGGCAGGCCGAAACCTTCGCCGTACGAGGGATAGGCGACCACCTGGGCGGCGCCGAGGTAGCCGGGCAGGTCGGCGAAGCGCAGGTAACCGGGGCGGACCACCCGCAGGTGGGTCGGCACCTCGGCCACCGCGCCGTCCACCTCGTCGTCCCAGCCGTTGCCGCCGGCGAGCACCAGCGCCGGCGGTGTCTCGCGGTCCTTGACCGCCTCGGCCCAGCCGCGGATCAGCGCCGGCACGTTCTTGCGTGGCTCGAGCGTGCCGAGGAAGGCGATGTAGGGCTGCCCGTGCAGGCCGAGCCGGGCGGTCACCCGGTCCCGCTCGGCGTCGGACGGCGGGTGGAACAGCTCGGTGTCGACGCCGTGGTAGGCCACGTCGATCATCGTCGGGTCGGCGTCGAGCACCCGGATCAGCTCGTCACGGGTCGCCTTGGACGGCACGATCACCCGGGTCGCTCGGCGCAGCGCCGTGCGGGTCGCGGACCGGAAGAAGGTGCCCTTGACCGCGGTGTGCACCTCGGGCGAGGTGAAGAACGTCGCGTCGTGGACGGTCACCACCACCGGGCGGCCGACGCGCAGCGGCATCGTGTAGTGCGGCGAGTGGACCACGTCGGCCTTGACCTGGCCGGCGACCAGCGGCAGTCCGGTCTGCTCCCAGGCCAGTCGGGCCGGCCGGTGCGCGATCGCAGCGGGCCCGGGCACGATGGTGGCCGCGGGGGCCAGCCGGGAGTAGCGCTCCGAGTCCGACCGCTGGCACACCACGGCCAGGTCGGCATCAGCGGCACCGAGCGCGGCGATCAGCCCGTCGACGTAGCGGCCAACCCCCCCGCGGTCTGCCGGGACGGCGGTTGCGTCGACGAGCACGCGCACCACGGTCGTACTCCTCACCAGTTGCAGGGTCCAGGCAATCAGGGCCGCTGCGGCCCTGTCACTGCAGGGTACGCCGAAGCAACGTGCAGCGGTCGGCTGGACGCGCCCGAGATGCCGAGGAGCCGAGCCGCCGCGCGAGGCCAAGGAAACTCAAAGAATCGCCACCGACGCTTGTCGGGAAGAGCCCTGCTCAGGGGCCGTGCGGAGGGTGGCACATGGCGACGGCTCCGGCCGGGGACGGGCCTGCAGGCAACAGCCGGCTGACCTCGACGACCGGCATGCTCCTGCTGCTCCTGCTGGCCGTCGAAGGTGTGACCGTCCTGCGGGTGCGCCAGCTGATCACCTTGCACGTCTTCCTGGGCCTGCTGCTGCTGGGCCCCGTGCTGCTCAAGACGGCGAGCACGGTCTACCGGTTCTTCCGCTACTACACCGGCTCCGCCCCGTACGTGAAGAAGGGACCGCCGCAGCCGGTGCTGCGCCTGCTCGGCCCGCTGGTGATCCTGTCCAGCCTGGTCCTGCTGGGCAGCGGCGTGGCGCTGATCACCACCAAGCCGGGCGGAGGCGGGCTGCTGCTGACGACGCACAAGGCGAGCTTCTTCGTCTGGTTCGCGGTGATGGCCGTGCACGTGCTGGGGCACCTGCGCGAAGCAGCCGTCGAGTCGCTGGACGAGCTGCGTTCCGGCCCGGCGTCGGGTGTGCGCGGCCGCAACATCCGGATCGGACTGGTCGTCCTTGCCCTGGTGGCCGGGGTCGCCACCGCGACAGCCCTGATGCCGACCGCGTCGCCGTGGACCTCCCGCTCCGACGTGCACCAGGGGCAGGGCCGGCAGGGCGGCTGAGCTGCCTCAGACCAGCTCGCGGTAGAGCTTCCAGGTCAACGCGGCCGCGTTCTCCCAGGTGTAGGCGGCCGAGCGTTCGATGCCCGCCTGGGACATCGCCCGCCGGCGTACGGGGTCGATCACCACGTCACAGAGCACCCTCGCCAGCGTGGCCGCGTCACCCACCGGCACCACGGCGGGGGCTCCGCCGCCGACCTCGACCAGGGCCGCGTCGTCGCTGGTGACGACCGGTGCACCCGCGGCCATCGCCTCGAGCACCGGCAGCCCGAAGCCTTCGGCATGCGAGGGTACGACCACGGCCGTCGCCCGGCCGAGCAGGACGGCGAGGTCGGGGTCGGACACCCGGCCCAGAACGCGCACCTGGTCCGGCGGCAGGCCCAGCGACGCCGCCTGTGCCAGCGGGTCGACCCCACCCCACCCGCACTGACCGGCGATGAGCAGCGGCAGCCGGGGTGCATCGGGCATCGCCAGCGCGGCAATCAGGACGTCGAGACCCTTGCGCGGCTCGAGGGTGGCGAAGCTGAACAGGAAGTCGGCCGGCAGGTCCAGCGCGGCGGCCCGTGCCTCGGCGTCGGCGGGTGGCGTCAGGTCCGCGCTGACCCCCTCGCCGATCACCCGGACCCGGTCACCGAACGGCAGCAGGTCCACGAGCACGTCCGCGACCGCCTGCGTGGGGACGACCACGGCATCCGCCGTACGGGCGACCCGCACCGCCATCGCCTGGTGCCAGTCGGCCCCACGCCGGGTGAGGGTGCTCGGGTGGGTCCACGGGATGGCGTCATGGATGGTGACGACCAACGGCTTGCGCCCGCGCGGCGGCGCCAGCAGCGTCGGCGCGTGGACCAGGTCGCAGTCCGCCGGTCGCGGTCCTCGGCCCTGCTGCCAGGCGGCGACCAACGGACGCCGCGGCACCGCCAGCCGTACGGGACCCAGCACGCCCTCGACCCTGGCCGCGTCGACGTCGCGGTGCCAGGCCGTCCAGCCGGTGACCGAGTCGCCCTCCGCCTGGCCCGCTGCCAGCGCGGCGGCCAGCTCCCGGCTGTACCTCCCGGTGCCGCCCGGCACCGGGGAGAGGCACTGCTCGAGGAGGATCGCGACGCGCATGCCGCACAGTTAACTCTGCTCGTTGCAGGCGCACGCACCGCCCTGGGAATCGGCGACTGTTTTCCGGCCGGCAGCCCCGGGTAGCACGCGCCCGAAATCACCCGGGAGGTGTGGGCATGGCGAAAGAGCTGAGCACCAAGGATCGCAAGAAGCTGGGGAAGAAGTCCTTCGCGCTCCCCGGTAAGCGCAAGTACCCGATCCCGGACAAGGCGCACGCCCGCAACGCGCTGGCCAGGGTGGCGCAGAACGGGACACCGGCCGAGCAGAAGAAGGTGCGGGCGGCGGTGAAGCGGCGCTTCCCCTCCATCGGCCGCAAGAAGAAGGCCGCCTAGTCCCTGAGCGGTCACCGGCCGGGCCACACCGGGTGTGGCAGGATGCGCCGGGATGAGAGTCGCCCTGGACGCCACCCCCCTGATCGGTCCGCGGACCGGGGTCGGCCACTACGTCGCGGGGCTGGTCGACGGCCTCCTCGGCCTGGCCGAACCGCCAGAGGTCACGCTCACCGCGTTCACGTTCCGCGGCCGTCGCGAGCTGCAGCCGCCGCGCGGGGCCAGGGTTGCCGGCAGACCGGCGCCGGCGAGGCTGCTCCAGGCCGCGTGGCTGCGGACCAACCTGCCAGCGGTGGAGCTGCTCTCCGGCCGGGCCGACGTCTTCCACGGCACCAACTTCGTCCTGCCGCCCAGGCGCAGCGCTGCCGGCGTGCTGATGATCCACGATCTCGCGTACGAGAAGCTGCCCGAGGTCGTGACGGCGGCCAGCCTGCGCTACCGGCGGCTGGTGCCCAAGGCCCTGCACGACCCGCGGGTCGTGGTCACCACTCCCACCAGCGCCGTCGCGGACGAGGTGGCCGAGTTCTACCGGATCGACCGCAGCCGGGTCGTCCCCACGCCGCTCGGGGTCGCGGCCGACTGGTACGAGGCGCAACCCGCGACGCCCCAGTGGCTCGCAGAGCACGGCCTACCCGAGCGCTACCTGCTCTTCGTCGGCAGTCTCGAGCCGCGCAAGAACCTCGTGACCCTGCTCAAGGCGCACGCTCGGGCACGCGCCGAGAACCCTGACGTACCAACACTTGTGCTCGTAGGACCGCCCGGGTGGGGTGAGGCCGTCGAGCGGCAGGACAGCGTCGTCAGCACCGGCTACCTGCCGCACGAGCAGCTGCGCCGTCTCGTCGCCGGAGCGGTCGCCCTCACCCTCCCCTCACGGTACGAGGGGTTCGGGCTGCCCCTGCTCGAGGCTTTCGCCTGCGGCACGAGAGTGGTCGCGGGCAGAGTGCCTGCCCTGCAAGAGGTCTCAGCCGGGCTGGCCCCGATCGTGGACCCCGATGACGTCGACGGCATCGCCCAGGCGATCGTCACCGTGTCCACCTCCGACCCCGGAGAGGCCGAAGCCCGCAAGGCGAGAGCCCGCCAGTTCACCTGGACCCGCTGCGCCGAGGCCACGATGGGGGCCTACCACCAGGCAGTCGGCACACTGGTGCCATGACCGCCGTGCTTCTCGTCGAGGACGACAGCGACCTCGCCCGGATGCTCGAGAGGCTGCTGACCACCGAGGGCTACGAGGTCACGCACGCGCCGGACGGGCACCGGGCGCTGCACCTCGCACTGACCCAGTCCTTCGACGCCCTGGTCGTCGACCGCGGGCTGCCGGCCATCGAGGGCCTCGACCTGCTGGCCCGGCTCCGCGGCCGTGGGGTCACCACGCCCGCGCTGATCCTGTCCGCCCGCGGCACGGTCAGCGACCGGATCGCAGGCCTGGACGCCGGTGCCGAGGACTACCTCACCAAGCCCTTCGACGTCGACGAGCTGCTCGCCCGGATCCGCGCCCTGCTGAGACGGCACACCGAGGGCGCCGGCGCCCTGTCGCTGGGCAGCCGGATCCTGGACGTCGAGGCCCGTCTCGTACGCGCGCCGGCCGAGCCGCAGGGCACCGGCGTCAGCCTCTCCGAGCGCGAGGCCGTGCTGCTCTCGCTGCTGGCGCGGCGGCCGCAGCGGGTCTTCACCAGGGCCGAGCTCCTCGAGCGGGTCTTCACCGACGCGGAGTCCGAGGTGGTCGTCGACACCTACGTGCACTACTGCCGGCGCAAGCTGGGCCGGGGCGTCATCCGTACCGTCCGCGGTGTCGGCTACCAGCTGGGCTCGGCGTGAGGCGCGACCTCACCGCCGGTGACGCGGCGCTCGTCCGGTCGACGGCGCGCCGCCTCGCCGTGCAGAGCGCGGCGCTGGTCGCTCTCGTGGTGGTCGTGCTGTCCGGGATCGCCGTCTTCGTGGCCCTGCGGCAGCAGCACGCGGAGACCGACTCGTTGCTCCGGCAGGCGACGGCCAGCGCCGACGACGTGGTCGACCCGCCGGCAAGCACCTGGCTGACCATCCGCCAGGGCGGCACCACGAAGACCACTCCCGGGATCCCACCGCCGCTCCCGGTCCTCGCCGACATCGACGAGGTGGCCCGCACCGGGGTGCCGGTCACCCGCGAGGTGCACGGGGACGGCAACGAGTTCCGCGTACGGACCCAGCTCCGCGGGACCAGCGTCGTCCAGGCGGCTGTCGACCTGGCCTCCCAGCACGCCGAGCGCCAGCACCTCATCACCGCCCTGCTGATGGTCGGCGCCTGCGGCCTCATCCTCGCCGGCGGGGTCGGCCTGGTCTTGGGCAGACGGGCCGTGCAGCCCATCGCCGAGGCCCTGGCCCTGCAGCGGGACTTCGTCGCGGACGCCAGCCACGAGCTGCGGACGCCGCTCACGTTGCTGAGCACCCGCGCACAGCTGCTCGCCCGCTCCCTCGCCGAGAGCGACGCCGCGGCCGAGGTGCAGGAGGACAGCCGGGGTGTCGTACGGGACACGTCACGGATGGTCGCCGTGGTCGACGACCTGCTGCTCGCCGCGGACGCCGGCGGCACCGGCGACCACCAGCCCCTCGACCTCGGCCTGCTCTGCCTCGAGCTGGCCGACAGCGGGCGGGCGTACGCGTCCGAGCGCGGCATCGAGCTGACCGCGGTGACCGTCGACGGCGACACCGTGGTCAACGGCAACGCCGTCGCACTGCGGCGCGCCCTGACAGCCCTGGTGGACAACGCGCTGGCCCACACCCCCGCCGGCGGCTCGGTCACCCTGACGGCGAGCCGCGACAAGGACCTGTGCACGGTCGACGTGGCCGACACCGGCAGCGGCCTCGACCCGGACGCCGTGGACCGCATCTTCGACCGGTTCCACAGCGGCGCCCAACGGGCCGACCGGCGCAGCTACGGTCTGGGGCTCTCCCTCGCCTCCGGCGTCGCCGCGCGCCACCACGGGTCCCTGACCGTGGTCTCGAGCGGGCCGACCGGCACCACCTTCCGGCTCAGCCTGCCGGCCGTCGTCCAAGGAAGCTCCAAGAGTCCCCGCCGATCCTGAACTCCACGATGCGCGAGGTCCGCGCCGCGCACGGGAGGGAGGTGACGTGGCGCCACAGGTTGCCGCCCCCGTACGCATCGCGGCGAGCCCTCCCACCAGCGCCCGCCACCGCGGCCGTTCCGTACGGTCCCTCCTGCTGCTGTGCGCAGTCGCCATCGTCGGCCTGTGGTGGCACGACACGACCTCGATGTCCGGCCCCGGTGCAGCCACCACTGCCGCCGGACGGCTGGCCGGGCTGCTGGGGACCTACCTGTGCCTGGTCCAGGTGCTGCTGATGGCGCGGCTGCCGTGGTTCGAGCGGGCGGTCGGGTTCGACCGCCTGGCCGCCTGGCACCGCGGCCTCGGCACGAACACCGTGCTCCTGCTGGTGCTGCACGTGATCCTGATCAGCGCTGGCTACGGCATGGCCGCCCACACGAACGCCGCCGCCAGCGGCTGGCACATCCTGTTCCACTACCCCGACATGCTCAAAGCCCTTGCCGGCATGGCACTTTTCGGACTGGTCGCCGTCGTCAGCGCCCGGACGATGCGGGCCAAGCTGTCCTACGAGGCGTGGTACTGGCTGCACCTGACCACCTACGTCGCCATCGCCCTGGCGTTCTGGCACCAGATCAGCACTGGTGCCGACTTCGTCGGTCACCGGTTCAACCGGCTGCTCTGGATCGCCATGTACGTAGGCGTTGCCGGCGCCATCGTGGTGTTCCGGCTCGGGTCCCCGGTACGCGCGTGGTTCGCCCACCGGATGATCGTCGACCGGGTCGTGGTCGAGGGCCCGGGTGTGGTCAGTGTCTGGATCCGCGGCCACCACCTCGAGGAGCTCGGCGCGCAGGCCGGCCACTTCCTGCTCTGGCGTTTCGTCACGCCGGGCCACCTGTGGTCAGCGCACCCCTACTCCTTGTCGGCCACCCCGCGGGGTCAGCACCTGCGGATCACGGTCAAGGCGGCGGGCGACCACAGCCGGTCGCTGGCCAAGCTGCACCACGGCACCCCAGTCCTGGCCGAGGGACCGTTCGGTCACTTCACCGGCGACCGGCGCGAGCTGCCCAGGACACTGCTCATCGCCGGCGGGTCCGGCATCGCCCCGATCCGCGCCCTGGCCGAGGAGTTCCTCCTCTCGACCAGGCCGCCGGCGGGCTCCGTCGTCCTGATCTACCGGGCCAGCCGGGCGGTCGACCTGGTGCTGCGGCACGAGCTGGAGGCGCTGGCCCAGCAGTACGGGCTAGTCGTCCACTACCTCGTCGGGCGGCGTCGTGACATCGGCTACGACCCGCTGGACCCCCGGAGCCTTGGTGCACTCGTGCCGGACCTGCGCCGCCGCGACATCTACGTGTGCGGCCCGCCCGGGATGACCCACCGGGTGCTGTCCTCGCTGAGCCGGCTCAAGGTCGCACCGCGGCAGGTCCATGCGGAGGAGTTCGTCCTGTGACCGGCGACATCGAGTCCCGGCTGGCCCGCCGGGGCACCGTACGCCGCGCCACCGCCTTCGTCGCCATCTCGGCCGTCATCGTGCTCGCCGTGGTGGGCAGGTCCGCGACCGAGCCGACGCCGCGCAGCGCCCTGGGCGCCGTCAACCTGGCCCAACCGGTCGGCGGCCAGGCGTCGGCCGGGAGCCCCGCGACGACCGCGGCCGGGCCGCCGACGAAGGTCAAGCACCCGGCGGCGCCCACCCACCCGCACACCACCGCGCCGCCGCACACCACCGCACCGCCGCACACCAGCCCTCCGCACACCACGACACCCCAGCAGACCACCGCGTCTCACCACGCGGCGACCACCACCAAGCCGCCGGCTCCGAAGACGACGACGGCTCCACGAACGACGACGGCTCCACGGACGACGACGGCGAAACCGACGACCGCTCCGCCGGCACCGGCCCAGCGGACGGTCACCGGCGCCGCGTACGACGTCAGCTATGGCATCGTCCAGGTCCG
>JAWWOL010000250.1:0-3361 GCA_033851695.1 Frankiales bacterium | reverse complement strand
ATCGACTGCAGCCGCAACACCGCGTTGTGCACCGAGGTGGGGGACTCGGAGAGCGTCTGGGGTGAGGGCCACTACGTCGGGCACGATGAGCCGTCGCTGTTGTTCTACTCGCAGCGGCCGGGCTCGGGGAACCGCATGCAGTACTCCGGCATCCTGCCGAAGGAACCGCCACCTCGGGCACTGCCAGGGCTGCGCTCGTACGACTTCATGCTGTACCCGGCGCTGTGGTTCGGCATGGCGATGTGCGACACGCAGTCGTACCCGCTCACGAACAACCAGTGCGCACCGCACAGCGACAGCAACATCCGGCCGGCGGGTGACCCTACTCATCCCGGTGCCGCCTACATGGAGCTGCAGTTCTACCCACCCGGCTACGTCCAGCAGTTCGACGGGTTCAGCTGCTCAGCGAAGCAGTGGTGCGTCGCGCTCACCATTGACAGCGTGTCGCAGAACCCGGTCACGGGGAAGCAGCTCAACGACACCTGTGCTGCACGTGTCGGCCTGGAGTACGTCAACTTCGCCTACCTGACGCGTGACGGAACGCCGCAGGGACCGCCGAACCCGGTTCAGTTCGACCCGGTCGCCTCCGGGAAGCCGCAGCCGGGCAAGGCTCTGTTCCTCAACCAGGGCGACCGGTTCACGGTCACCATGCACGACACCGATCACGGGTTGCAGGCGGTCGTGACTGACCAGACCACTCACCAGCGCGGATCGATGACGGCAAGCGCGAGCAACGGCTTCGGGCAGGTCAAGTTCGCGCCGAACCCCTCCAAGGACTGCGTCGACATCCCGGCCGACTTCCACCCGATGTACTCGACGTCCTCGCCGAGCACCACGGTGCCGTGGGCCGCCGCAACGTACAACGTTGCGATCGACACCGAGATCGGGCACTTCGACTACTGCAGCTCCGCGCCGAAGCCCTTCGCCAGCTGCACGGGCAGCGAGGGCTCGTTCCAGTCGGGTATCGAACCCACAGACTTCGACGACAACTATTGCTTCCCCGCATCGTCATCGACTCTGGTCCGCGTCAACGGCTGTCTGGACAGCAACATCGGCTTCGACGGTACGTCCTACCTACGGGACTGGCCCAACGGCAATAGGTTCCTGCGGCCGACGCCGACCATCTTCACCAGCCCGACCACGGGTGAGGACTACCGGCATCAGTACTCGCAGGTGGCCTTCAACACCGACCTGCCCCGTATCGAGGACTCGCCGGGCTACGGCGGCAGCTGCAACCGGTCGACCGGGGCGGGATGCACGATCATCCCGAAGACCGACGACGGTGCGCAGGCGCAGTTCTACCCGTACTACACCTCCGGGCATGCGCTGGGCGGGTGCGCCTGGACCATTGGTCAGTCGGTGCGCAACTTCACCACGCGCGACTACGGCCGGAACAACGAGTACGGCCAGATCCTGCCGGTCACGTACATCGCCGGTCCGCACGGTGCCACGGTGACGCGCTTCAACGACTACCAGAATGTGCTGCCCAACAACCCATGTCCGCGGCCGCACGCGGGCAAGCAGGAGAGGTGACGCGGTCGGGCCGAGCAATAGATCCTGGCCGGCAAGCTATCCCGGCCTCCGTGCCGGCTGGTTCGGTGGCCCTTCGAGATCCTCGAGCTCCACGTCAGGGCCGTCGAGCACCACGTCGCCGGCGAGCTGGATCGTCACGTGCTCGCCGGTCGCCCTGTCGTCCACGCGGTACCGCTCGACCACCAGCGGACCCGACGGTGTCTCGTGATCGTCGACCGCCTCAAGGGTCCAGCCGCGCTCCACCACCAACGGCGCCAGCAAGGGCCGCCAGAGCGTGACCATGCGGACCCAGGCAGAACCCTTGAGCGGCAAGGAAAGCAGCCGCGGAAGCACCACGAGGAACGCCGGGCTCTCCGCCAGGAACCCGGCCGCCTCAGCACCATCCTCCGCCTGAGATGTGCCGTCGGCTGCCGAACGCACCCACATCAGCTGCCGGCCAAGGGATCCGCCTCTCACCCGCCAGCGCGGGGTGGACACCTCGCACCGTACGGGCCGCCACCGCGAGTCGACGGTGAGCTCGACCCGGGAGCCGTCGTCGTTGTCGCCGACGTAGGACCAGCCGGCAGGGGCCAGGACGGTGGAGAACCGCTCCGCGCGTCCGTCCGAGAAGCGGTAAACCCCCGTCGGCACCTCAGGAGCCGTACTGCCAGGACCGCAGGTAGTCCTGCTGGTCACGGCTCAACGTGTCGAGGGAGACGCCGATCGAGAGCAACGTGAGCGTGGCGACCCGGGCGTCGATCTCGGCGGGGACATCGTAGACGCCGGGCGTGAGATCGCCTGCGGCGCCGACCAGCCACTCAGCCGTCAGCGCCTGGTCGGCGAAGGCGACATCCATCACGGCGGCCGGATGTCCTTCGGCAGCAGCAAGATTGACCACCCGGCCTTCGGCCAGCAGCAGCAGCCGGCGGCCATCAGGCAGGGTGAACTCGTCGGTGTGCGGGCGCACCCGGCGGCGCTCGTCGGCGAGGTCGTGCAGCGCTCGTACGTCGACCTCGACGTCGAAATGCCCCGCGTTGGCCAGGATCGCGCCGTCGCGCATGACCTCGAGGTGCTCGGCCCGGATGACGTCACGGTTGCCGGTCACGGTGATGAAGACGTTGCCGATCGGAGCGGCCTCGGCCATCGGCAGCACCCGGAAGCCGTCCATGGTCGCGTCGAGGGCGCGGATCGGGTCGACCTCGGTGACGACGACCTGGGCGCCCAGACCCCTGGCCCGCGACGCCACACCCTGCCCGCAGGAGCCGTAGCCGGCGACGACGACGACGCGGCCGGCGATCAGCGTGTTGGTGGACCGCAGGATCGCGTCGAAGGTGGACTGCCCGGTGCCATACCTGTTGTCCAGCAGCCGTTTTGCCGGGGTGTCGTTGACGGCCACCACCGGGAACTTGAGCACGCCGGCCCGGGCCATCTCGCGCAGCCGGATCACGCCGGTGGTGGTCTCCTCGCAGCCGGCACGTACGCGGTGGCCAAGGTCGGCGCGGGTGGTGTGCAGCATGTTGACGAGGTCGCAGCCGTCGTCGAGGACCAGGTCCGGCTCGATCGCGAGCGCCGACTCGATGTGGGCGTAGTAGCCGGCCAGGTCGACGCCCGAGCGCGCGAAGACCGCCACGCCGTCGCGTACGAGGGCTGCGGCGGTGTCGTCCTGGGTGGACAGCGGGTTGGACGCGGCGAGGGTGACCTGTGCCCCGCCGGCGACCAGCGTCCGGACCAGGTTGGCGGTCTCGGCGGTCACGTGGAGGCAGGCCGCGATCCGGACGCCCTCGAGCGGCTTCTCGGTCGCGAAACGGCGCCGGATCGCTGCCAGCACCGGCATTGTCCGGTCGGCGAA
>JAWWOL010000228.1:0-3510 GCA_033851695.1 Frankiales bacterium | reverse complement strand
GGGCGTTCCGGCTTCCGGCAGACTCCGTCGAACCTGGCCGCTACGGTCGGCCCATGAGCCCCCTCCGCTGGACCGCCGCCGCCCTGTCGCTGCCGCTCGTGCTCGCCGTGGCGTCTCCCGCCGTCGCGAAGGGGCCGGCGATCATCAACTACAAGAACTGCGCCACGGTGCACCTGCACTACAAGGGCGGGGTGGCCAAGCCGCACGCGACGGACAAGCGCAAGAGTGGCGGGCACGCGAAGTACAAGCCGTACGTCAACGCGGCACTGTATGCGGCCAACGCGCACAGCGACCGCGACAAGGACGGCATCGCCTGCGAGCAGTAGGGCCCTGCTTCGTTCGCGCCTGTTGGTGCCTGTTCAGCGCATCCGTCGGCCGCTCGGGCTCAGCCGACCTTGAACGAGGTCGCGCCGGGCCACCAGCCGGTGCCGGACGCGGTCACCGCATGGGCTCCCTTGGCGGAGTGCTTGGCAATGGCGAAGGTGACCTTGCCTTGGGAGTTGGTGTGCTTGACCACGGCCCCGACCTTGACCGAGACGCCCTTCACCGGGACACCGGCGTCGGTCACGGTGACCACGACGGTGCCACCCTTCGCGTACGAGACCTTGGCCGGCGAAACAGTGACCCGCAGGCCTTCGAGGATCCGGGTCGAGTCGATCTCGGCGACGTAGTTGCCGGACGCGTCCTTGACCTTGCCCACCACGTTGATCACAGCGTCCAGCGGTCCGAGGGCGCCGTCACCTGACGTCCGGGTCGGTGACTCGCCAGGGGCGGCCGGTGAGGCCACCGAGCGGATGACGCCGAACTTGGTCACGGACGGGTTGGTCCGGGTCGCGTACAGCGTGGACCCCTGGATCCACCACACCCACATCCGCCCGCCAGGTGCGGCGCTGATGCCGGTGTACTGGATCGCACCGCTGGTCCGCAGCGTGACGGTCTTGCCGTTCACGACGTTCCAGAGCACCAGCCTGGTGGGGCTCGGGTAGCCGGACGCGTACGCCGCCCAGACCCCACCGCCGACCCGACCGGCGACAGCCACGTTCTGGCTGGGGTTCACGGACGCCTTGCCGCCGCCGAAGTTGACCGTCGACAGCGGAGCCGGCGCGGAGGGTGCTGACACGCCGGGCCAGATTTGTGCCCGGTGGATGCCCTGCTGGCCAGGGTCGCTGACGCCGGAGTACCAGAGGGCGTAGATGACGCCGGTCTTGGGGTCCCGCGCGACGTCCACGTCCTGGGCCTCGCCCGTACCGAGGGTCTGCAGGTCGGGAGCAGCGGCCGGCACAGAGGGATCGATGCCGTAGTGGACGGTCACGTGGTCGGTGCTGGAGTAGGCACCGGCCGAGACGGGCTGGCCGGCTCCGTTGTCGACGACACCGAACCCGTAGTCGCCGTACGCGGCACTGCTGTGCGTCAGTGAGCCCGCGCCCAGGGCCCAGCTCGTGGCGTCCGTTGCCTGGGCGTAGGCCATCGGGCCGTCGTAGACCTCGGTGTCCTGCGTCGTGCGCAGGCCGCCGAAGGCGACCGTGGGCACTCCTCCGAGGAGCAGCACCTCAGGGTCGGAGGTGACAGAGGACCACGAGGTGACCACGTCGCTGATGCCGCCGACCGGCTTGGCGGTTGAGCTCACGATGCGGCTGCGGATCGAGGTGTGCCCGCTGTCGGTGTCCTGGGGCCAGACCACGATCAGCCGGCCGTGCCAACGGACGACCCGGGGCTGGGAGCTGATGCCGACGCCCGAACCCGCCGACAGCCTGGTCCAGACGGGTGCCTTGGCCTTGGCCTGGGCGGGCGCTGCCAGCGCGGCGATCGCGGTGGTGGTGGTCAACGCTGCGACGGTGGCGGCGGCAATGACCCGGTTCGGGCGACTTGTCATGGAGCGATCCCCTCGTTCACGTGCGCCAGCGGCACCGTCGGTGCGCATCAGCGCACGAGCACAGAGTCTCGCGTCACGCGGGAGATACGTCCATAGTCGATCATTCGCCGCCGATCCGCTCCAGCGCAGGCAGCGCGGCGACGACGTGGGCCAGGTCGGCGTCGGACAGGGCGGACAGCCGGTTGAGCAGCTGGGCCGTGCGCCGGCTCCGCATGCGCTCGAGCGACTCGCGGCCGTGCTCGGTGAGCCGCAGGTAGCTGACCCGGCCGTCCATCGGGTCGGTCAGCCGCAGGATCAGGCCCCTGTCCTCGAGAGTCGCGATCAGCCGGGTCAGCGTCGAGGGGCTGATGCCTTCGAGCGAGGCGAGCTGGCCGGGGCGTACCGGCTCGTGCTCCTCCACCCGGACCAGCGTCGACAGCTGGGTCAGCGTCAGCCCGTCGTTGGTGTCCTGACGCAGCTGGCGGTGGATGCGGGCGATGGCCAGGCGCATCCGCGAGGCGACCTCGGCCTGGTCCGGCAGGGCTGCCTGAGCCGGCATGTCGCTGGGCGTCACACGCGCCTCCTTGCTGGGCGGATGGCTTGTCAGCCGCATCCTGCCACCTGCGGAGCTCCGGCGGCACCACCTTGGGCACCCACCCGGATGGGCTGGTGAGACTTAGGGGCCCCATAGGGCACCTTGCGCTCACCACCCGCCAGGATCGGCAGAGCTCAGGGAGCCATGGGTTGGCCCGACGGAACCGGCGTCAGGTCCCCGCCGACGGTGCCCATGCCGCCTGCCGGAACAGCCGGGCTCCCGGCATGGACGGCGTACGCCGCGTAGTAGGCGCCGCTGCCCTGCCAGCACCACGCAGCGAGGTCGTCGTCCTTGGCGCCAGGGAAGGCGTCGGCCAGGTTTCCCTTGCCATTCGCCAGCCGGGGGCCCCAGGTGGCGGTACGAACCAGGCCGACCGTCGTGAGCTCTGCCGAGGCGACCGGGCCGAGCGCCGACGTACACAACGCCATGGCCGTCGTGCCGGAGGCGATGGCCGTGGGGGTCAGCGGCGCGGCCATGGGGGGAAACGTGTCGTCGGTGAAGCTGGCAACGACGGCCTTGAGCGTCGCCAGGGTCTCGGCGGAGTAGCCCTCCCCGAGGCAGGCAGAAAGGACGAGCCGCTCGCCATGGGCCGTGGTGCCGAAGTCCCGCTCCGCGACGAATGCCTCCTTGACGCCCCACCTCGTACAGTCGCCGTCGTTCGCCACCACGCTTCCAGGGTTCGGGTCGGCCGGCGCGGTGGGACCCAGCGGGCCGAACACGATGGACGCCAGCAGCGGGCTCCCCACCACGTACTTCCCGGGGTCGCAGCCGGTCGTGGATGCACACGGGTCGTGAAACGGTGCCGGCCCGAGGAAACGCCGGCCGGTCAGAACGCCCGGCGAGCCACTGCTCGCGGGCGGCTCCTTGCCGAGCTGCCAGGTCGGCGGCATCCGCCAATGGAACTGCGCCCACGAGGCGCCGACCATCCCGGTGGCGGCGGCCGACGCCTGCGGTGTCCCGAGGTTGATCGGCGGGTAGGCGGAGTCGGCGGCGCTGGCGAGCACGGCGAACAGCTCGCCCTCGTACTTCGCCGGGTCAGCGGCCGAGATGCAGCCGTCAAGCG
>JAWWOL010000214.1:0-5039 GCA_033851695.1 Frankiales bacterium | reverse complement strand
CCAGGAGGGCGAGAGCCAGGACGATGAACGCCGTACGGCCGACGGCGTACGCGGCATCGGGGCTCGGCTGGTCCCTGACGTGGCGCCGCGCGGTGGCGATGGCCCCGGTGAGCGCGGTCCAGGCGCCCACGACCAGGCAGGCAGCGACGGCGTCGCTGGGCCGGTGCCAGCCGGCGGACATGGTGGCCACCCCCGTGGCGGCGCCGTACAACGCCCCGACGACGGCCAGGAGCATCCGCAGCCGGGCGGGGGCGACGAGGGCGAAGCCGACCCCCACCGACAGCGCCACGGTGGTGTGCCCGCTGGGCAGGGTGTTGAAGGCGAGCGGGTCGGCGGGATCGAGATGCGGGCGGGTGAAGACCAGGTGCTTGACGGCCTCCGTGGTGATGTTGCTGCCCACGACCAGCACCATGGTCAGCAGCGCAAGGATCGGCCGGCGGCGCAGGTAGCCGATCACGCCCACCGCGATCGTGGCCAGCCCCAGGGCGGTCACCGAGACCACGTCGAGGATCGAGTTCACCGGGTCGCTGATGCGCCGGCGGCCGATGGACGTGCCCCGCAGCGACGCGTCGTCGACCCACTGCCCGTGGGTCGTATGGACGAAGATCAGGTCGAGTGCGACCAGGAGGACGACACACCCGGCGGCCGCGGCGAGCAGCGTGGCCATGGCGCGACGCCTGCCGGCCCACCAGGCCCCCTCCGTCGCCGCCACCGTTCCATTGTCCGCCGACCGGGGTGAACCTCAGCGCCCGAGTCGTGATCGTCGGCGGGTGAACAGCAGAAAGCCCCTGACCGGACGAGGCGGGGATCAGGGGCGTGGACCAGCAGTTCTAGGTGAGGTGTGGCCAGGGGCGGGGTCGAACCGCCGACCTCCCGCTTTTCAGGCGGGCGCTCGTACCGACTGAGCTACCTGGCCCCGGTCGACCGACCAAGGAGCTGGCCGACGCCAGCGGTCCTGACGGGATTTGAACCCGCGACCTCCGCCTTGACAGGGCGGCGAGCACTCCGTGCTGCTCCACAGGACCTAGCTGCCCGCGCGCAAGAGCGGGATGGAACCGTGCCCCCAACGGGATTCGAACCCGTGCTGCCGCCTTGAAAGGGCGGTGTCCTGGGCCACTAGACGATGAGGGCGATGAGGCGGGTGGCCCGCACCAGCCCCGGCGTCTGCCGTCGGAGACAACGGTCAGCATAGGGGACAACAAGGCCCCAGCCAAAACTTATCTGGGAACCGAGGGGATCCCCGACGGGCGAATCGAGACAACGCCGGTCGAGGCAGCCCCCACACCGGCAGGCGCGGACGCCGCCCCCGAAGGCACCGACGAGGGGCTGGCAGGCGCGGACGGTGACGGCGGCACCGGGTTGGTCCCGCCCTTGATCTCGCTGGTGACCGCGTGCCGCTGGATCTGCACCGAGGTGAGCCCCAACCCGCCCACGGTGACGTCGTCGTACGCGATGAGCTTGTGCGTGGTCTTGTCGAAGTACAGCACCGAGGCGTCGAGCGGCAGCGGGTCGGCGCCCTCCAGGCCGCGCAGGCCGGCGCCACCGGTCGAGCCCTGGGTGAGCATCAGGGTCCCGTCGAGCGCCTGGACGTCCCGTTGGTGCAGGTGACCGGCCAGGATCAGTGGCGCGTGCCCGAACAGCGGGCCCGACATCGCCGGGTCGTGGATGACGGCGACGTCGGCATTGCTGCCCTCGACCGTGGTGGCGAGCCGCTGGCCGAACGAGCTGAGCATCTTGGCCTCGTCGCTGCTGCTCGGTTGCGCCGTCTTGTTCGGCGTGAACCGCGGGTCGCCGATTCCGGCGAACCGCAGGCCAGCGATGGTCGCCTCGTTGTCGTCGAGGACGGTCACGTTCTTCATCTTGCGCACCGTGGCGACCGTGTGGTCCGCCGAGTCGTGGTTGCCCTTCACGTACACGTACGGGACGCCGAGGTGGGCAATCGGCTCGTAGATGCCGTCCTCGGCAGCCAGGCCGTGGTCGCTGAGGTCACCCGAGTCGACGACCGCGGCCACGTTGAACTGGCTGATCAGCGAGGCCATCACCGAGAACGCCTCGGGGTTGTCGTGGATGTCCGACACCCACAGGAGGGCGGTGGTGTCGTTGGAGGGCAGCGACGTCGCGGGCAGGGTCGACGCGACGTCGTACAGCTTGGAGACGTTGGTCACCAGCCGGGCCAGCTCGGCGCGGTACGCGGTGAACCTGGCCTCGATGTCGCGCACGTCTCCGATCGCCGCGGGCGCGCTGGCCAGCAGGCCTGAGAAGCGCGGCTCACTCAGTGCGACGGTACGGAAGCTCACCGCCGCGAGGGTGCCGGACAGCACCACGGCGACGACAGTCGTGGCCGCCGACACGGCGACCGGTCTTGGGCGCCGGAAGACCAGGGTGGTCAGGACGGCCGCACCGCCGACCGCCGACAGCGAGCTGCGGATCGCCAGCCGGATCAGGGCCGACCGAACGTCGTTGGCGAGGTTCTTGCCGATGGTGTCGGTGCTCTCGGTGCTGGAGATCAGCCGCTGGACGTCCTGGACGTTGACCTGGTCGATGGAGATCCGCAGCTTGAGCGGCCCACGGTGGTCGCGCAGCGTGATGTTGCCCAGCGGCGGCACGTTGACCTGCGTGCCCGCGCCGCCACTGCCCAGCCGCAGCCGGAACGTCGCCTCGACCGGACCTACCCGGTGATGCACCGCGCCGCCGAGGGTCAGCCCGATCCCGGCGCCCAGAAAGGAGACCAGCAGCACGGCCGCCGCCATCCGGACACGCCGCCGGCCCAGGAAACGCACCACGGGGGACCGGCGCACCCGCCGCCGGGACCAGAACGGCTCGACGGCCGGCACGTCCGGCTGGGCGGTCGCGACGTCCGGGGTCTCGGGATCGGCTGCCATTGCTCAGAACAAGGTCGGATTGGCGGGGTCTCGGCCGCGGAGTGCGTCGTAGTCGAGGGTCAGGCACTCGATCCCGCGGTCCACCGCGAGCGTACGGGCCTGCGGCTTGATCTCCTGGGCCGCGAAGACGCCTCGTACGGGGGCCAGCAGCGGGTCGCGGTTCATCAGCATGAGGTAGCGGGTCAGCTGCTCGACACCATCGATGTCGCCCCGGCGCTTGATCTCGATGGCGACGGCCTGTCCGTCGGCGTCGCGGGCGAGGATGTCGACCGGGCCGATGGCGGTCATGTACTCCCGGGTCACGCAGCGCCAGCCTTCGCCGAGGGTGGTGATGTGCTCGGCGAGCAGCTTCTGCAGGTGCGCCTCGACGCCGTCCTTGACCAGTCCCGGATCGATGCCGAGCTCGTGCTCGGTGTCGTGCAGCACCTCGTCGATGGTGATGATGAGCTGCTCGCCGGCCTTGTTGGTCACCTGCCAGACACCCTCGGCCACCTGCAGCGTGCAGGGCGGGCTCATCCAGTTGAGCGGCTTGTACGCGCGGTCGTCGGCGTGGATGGACACGCTGCCGTCGGCCTTGACCAGCAGCAGCCGGGTGGCCGTGGGCAGGTGCGCAGTCAGCCGGCCGACGTAGTCGACGCTGCACTTCGCGATGACGAGACGCACCCGGCGAGCGTACGCGAGTGCGCGCTGTCAGTCCGTCGAAGTGGCGGTTCGGCTCTCCCGCCGGGGGAACCGCCGCCGGGCGCCCGCATTGCTCATGCTCAGCGCGACGGCTACCTGCGACCAGGTGGCTCCGCGGTCCAGGAGCACGTTGACCAGCTCGTGCTGGGTGGCGGTCAGGACGTCGAGCGCCGACGTCAGCTGGACCAGCGACTCAAGCGGATCGGCCGTGTCCCGACCCGCGGCGAGCAGGCCCTCGGCCTCGGTAATTTCACGGTGCAGGATCGCGATCTCCGACGCGGCGAGCTGCATCTGTCCAACCCTCCCGTACGGGGGGGCGGGGCGGCGGGACCGCCCCGGCCCCCGCGCTCAGCTGGTGATCGAGGCCTGGTCGCGCCCGCGGTCGTGACCAGCGCCACTGATCGGGATCATCCGCGGCTTCGCCGCCTCGACGACCGGCAGGGTGAGCGAGAGCACGCCGTCGTTGTAGCTGGCGTCGATGTGCTCCAGGTCGACCGCCGGGCCGAGCGTGAGCTGCCGGACGAAGGTCCCGGTCGGCCGCTCCTGGGTCAGCCACTCCACGTCCTCGCTGCGGGCCGTGCGCTGTGCGCGGATGGTGAGCGTCCGTCCGTCGATGCCGACCTCGATCGACCCCGGGTCGACGCCGGGCAGGTCGCAGAGCAGCGCGTAGTGGTCGCCGGCTCGGAACAGGTCCACCGGCAGGGCACGCATGGCCTGCTGTACGTCACCGGCTTGCGTGAGCAGGCGCTCCGCGAGTCGGTCCAGGTCACGGAACGGGTCGAAACGAGTAGCCACCACAACCACCTCCACCACGACTGGGTCCGCCGGGCCGGTCGGCCGGGCGGGTCGCGCGTACAGCGGTGGTGCGGTGGAGACCACGCCTTCGCGCGACACCCTCGTTTTAGCACTCACCTGGCCCGAGTGCCAAGTCCCTCAGTCGGGTGTCTTCCCGGCGTGCAAGGGGAACCGGTCACGGCCGATCCGGACGGCGACTCCCGGCGAGTGGTGGATGACCGGGTCGCCCTCGGGTGCCGGCAAGCCGGCGGCGGTCACCAGGCTGTCGTCCAGGCGCAGCAGCTCCGCCCGGTGCAGCGGCCACGGCGCGTGGTCCGCCGGCGTCCACCGCAGGCCGCGCCTGGTCCTGGCCCAGAGGGCGAACCGCGCCGTGAAGTAGTGGTCCCGCTCGGTCAGCTCGTCGGCCTCGAACGCCTCGCCCACCCGGACCTGGACCAGCGAGTGCCCGTCGGGCTTGGGCCAGCGCCGCTCGGTGGCGTAGAGGATGACCCGGTCGCTCGGCCTCTCGACCAGGCGCATCCGCGACCAGAAGTAGGGCAGCGAGTAGGCCACCCTGGCCGCGGCCACCGCCGCGAACCGCGAGGCGTCCAGCGAGAGGAACCACACCCCGGTACGACCGTCCGGTCCGGTGACGTAGGTGCGGACGTTGGTCTCCCAGAAGTGCGATGCCCACGGCAGTTC
>JAWWOL010000153.1:0-3128 GCA_033851695.1 Frankiales bacterium | reverse complement strand
CCACCGCGATTCCGGCGGCGGCGAGCGCGTCCCGTACGGACTGCAGGTCGGTTGCCTCGCTGATGACCTCGAAGGTGTCGCCCAGGTCGTTGACCTCGTCGGCGCCCGCCTCGAGCACCGCGGCCAGCACGTCGTCCTCCGACAGCTCGCCCTTGGGGACCAGGACGACGCCCCTGCGGCTGAACAGGTAGGCCACGGAGCCGGGGTCGGCGAGTGACCCGCCGTTGCGGCTCATCGCGGTGCGGACCTCCGAGGCTGCCCGGTTGCGGTTGTCGGTGAGACACTCGACCAGGATCGCGACACCGTGCGGCCCGTAGCCCTCATAGGTGATGGTCTCCCAGTCGGCGCCGCCGGCCTCGAGCCCGGCCCCGCGCTTGAGTGCCCGGTCGATGTTGTCGTTGGGCACCGACTGGCCCTTGGCCTTGGCGATGGCGTCGGCGAGAGTCGGGTTGCCGCCGATGTCCGCTCCGCCGGTCCGGGCCGCCACCTCGATGTTCTTGATCAGCTTGGCGAAGAGCTTGCCCCGCTTGGCGTCGACGACGGCCTTCTTGTGCTTGGTGGTAGCCCACTTGGAATGGCCGCTCATGATCGCTCCCTCACCAACCCGACGAACATCTCGTGTACCCGCTGGTCACCCGTCAGCTCCGGGTGGAACGACGTCGCGAGCAGGTGCCCGTGACGCACGGCGACGATCCTACCGTCGGGCAGGTCGTGACCGGGGGTGCTCACCCGGCCCAGGATCTCCACGTCCGGACCGACGGACTCGACCCACGGCGCCCGGATGAACACACCATGCACCGGCGGCCCGGGCACCCCGGTCACCGGCACCGGACCCTCGAAGGAGTCGACCTGCCGGCCGAAGGCGTTGCGCCGCACGCACATGTCCAAGCCGCCGATCGTGGGCTGCCCGGGCAGCCCGTCGACGAGCCGGTCGGCCAGCAGGATCATCCCGGCACAGGAGCCGTAGGCCGGCAGCCCGGCGTGGATGGCGGCGCGCAACGGTTCGAGCAGCTCGAAGATCACCGCGAGCTTGCCGATCGTCGTCGACTCGCCGCCGGGCAGCACGATCCCGTCCAGACCGGCGAGCTCGTGCGGCCGCCGCACCGGCAGGGCGGAAGCCCCCGACGCCTCCAGTGCCTGGACGTGCTCGCGTACGTCGCCCTGCAGAGCCAGGACGCCGATGCTGGGCCGTCTCACCAGCCGCGCTGCGCCAGCCGGTGATCGACCGGGACGTCCTCCACGTTGATGCCGACCATGGCCTCGCCCAGCCCGCGGGAGACCTTGGCGATCACGTCGGGGTCGTCGTAGAACGTCGTGGCCTTGACGATCGCCTCGGCGCGCTGGGCCGGGTTGCCCGACTTGAAGATGCCGGAGCCGACGAAGATGCCGTCCGCCCCGAGCTGCATCATCATCGCCGCGTCGGCCGGCGTCGCGATGCCGCCGGCGGTGAACAGCACGACGGGCAGCCGACCGGCCTCGGCGACCTCCTTGACCAGCTCGTACGGCGCCTGCAGGTCCTTGGCCGCCACGAAGAGCTCGTCCTCGCTCAGCGAGGAGAGCCGGCGGATCTCGGCCCGGATCGTGCGCATGTGCTTGGTGGCGTTGGAGACGTCACCGGTCCCGGCCTCACCCTTGGACCGGATCATCGCCGCGCCCTCGGTGAGCCGGCGCAGCGCCTCGCCGAGGTTGGTGGCCCCGCAGACGAACGGCACCGTGAACTGCCACTTGTCGATGTGGTGCGCGTAGTCGGCCGGCGTCAGCACCTCGGACTCGTCGACGTAGTCGACGCCGAGCGACTGCAGCACCTGGGCCTCGACGAAGTGACCGATCCGGGCCTTGGCCATCACCGGGATGGAGACCTGCGCCTGGATGCCCTCGATCATGTCGGGGTCGCTCATCCGCGACACGCCGCCCTGGGCCCGGATGTCCGCCGGCACCCGCTCGAGCGCCATGACCGCGACCGCACCGGCGTCCTCGGCGATCCTGGCCTGCTCCGGGGTGACGACGTCCATGATCACGCCGCCCTTGAGCATCTCGGCCATGCCGCGCTTGACCCGGGCACCACCCACCGAGCGCTCGGCCACGTGCTCGGTGGAGGCGGAGGAGTGGTCAGGTGAAACGGTCACGCGGAACCTCACAGAACGGCGGTAGGAGACGCCCACCATCGTACGGCGGCGCGCCAGCGGTTTGCCCGTCCAGCACGCCGGATCAGGAGACGACCGCCCCGATCGGCACGACCATGATCCACGTCTGGCCGGGCGACAGCTTGATGTCGTTGCCCTTGTCGTCGACGTAGCGGGTGTCCGACCCGGACGTGGGCCGGGTCCAGCGCTGGTGCAGCAGCTTGCCGTCGCGCAGGATCAGCGCCTCGCCGCTGCCGACCACGATGCTGTCCGGCGAGTTGTTGCCGAGGACGTCGACGTAGGCACCCTTCTGGACGTGGACGAACTGGACGATGATGTTGGCCGCGCCGACCCGCGTGCCGTCGGCGAGGTTCATCGGCGTGCCGTCCTGGCTGAGCCGCCAGACCTTGGCCGCGGCGTCCCAGGTGGCGTCGGCGTGAGAGTAGCTGTTGAAGTTGACGTGCAGGGCGGGGAACGGCCTGCCGCCGGTCTGGGCGCCGAAGCGCAGGCCCACGTCGGGCACACCCGGGTCCGGCTTCGTCGCGTGGGCCACCAGCGTGTCCGGCCAGGTGTAGAAGTTGTACGCCACCGTCCGGCGTCCTTCGGTGACGTAGGCGCCGCCGCGCTCCTCCTGCGACACCGGCGCGACGTTCGCCGCGTGGACCTGGGCCAGCACCCCGGAGTTGGCGCCGGAGAAGCCGAGGACGACCTTGCCGAACGGCTGCAGGATCTTGAGGTCCGTGGGCCGTGCGCTGCGGACCGGGCCGACCTCGAAGTGCGCCGGGTTGTCGTAGATGGCCATGTAGCGGGTGTCGCCGCCCTCGACCAGCTCCTGGTAGACGATCGCCGCCTTGCTGAGGCCCTTCTGCAGCGGCCGGGCGCTCGAGGAGTTGTCGACCTTGATCACGACGACCGGGCCCTTGGCCTTCGCCGAGCTGCCGGTGAGCGGGTTGGCGGCGGGGCCGGGCCGCGCCGCGACCGCCTTGGTGGTGGTGACGACCACCG
>JAWWOL010000150.1:0-2874 GCA_033851695.1 Frankiales bacterium | reverse complement strand
GCGACCGCGAGCAGGGTCTCCTCCACCGACAACGGCCCCAGGTCAGCGACCTCAGCCAACCCCTCGGCGCAGTCCACGGTGTCGGACTCGGGGACCGCGTCCAGCCACCACGGGGCCTCAACCCACTCGGTGCCGGTCACCTCGTCCATACCAACGACACTAAAGGAGGGGTCGGACAGTTTCCGATCCCAGACGCCACATCGCCTGAAAACGTTGAAGAATTTGCTCGCCGCTGTGGTTGCGGAGGGTGGACGGGTCCACAGGCCGCCCTGGTGACCGGCTCGTCGGCCCAGTCGTCGGAGTCGAGGAGCATGCCGCGCTTAAGCTTCAGGTTGCACCTCGGGTTGTGCAGAAGCGACGGCGGCGAGGCCCACCCGGATGCCGGGTTCTGCCTACGCAGCAAGGATTGTGGCCCGCGGGGGGCCGAACGGCAGCGCGAGCGCTAGGCGAAGCGGACGATGCAGATCACGCCGGCGACCAGGCTGTAGACGGCGAAGGGGGTGAGCGTGCGCGTCTCGAAGTAGCGCGTAAGCCACTTGACCGAGGCGTAGGCCGCGCAGCCAGCGAGAAGCGCGCCGAGCAGCACCTGGCCATGGATGCCGTTGCCGGCAGGGCCGAACAACGAGGGCACTTTGAGCACCCCGGCGGCGAGGATGACCGGGGTGGCCAGCAGGAAGGAGAACCGTGCGGCGTCGCGATGGGAGAGCCCGCGGGCCAGACCCCCGACCATCGAGATGCCGGACCGGCTGATGCCGGCCAGCAGGGCGAAGGTCTGGAAGAAGCCGATGATGCCGGCCTCGCGATAGCTCAGCGTTGCCAGCCGGCGGGCGGGCCCGGGCTCAGTGCTGGTCGGGTCCTGGTCGGCCTGGTCAGCCGGTGCGTTGCGGCGCAGCCGCTCTCCGGCCAGCAGGATCAGCCCGTTGACGGTGAGGAAGATCGCAGCGGCCAGCGGCTTCGCGAACAGCGTACGGAACGTGTGCTCGAGGGCGAGCCCGGTGATGCCGACCGGGATCGTCGCGATGATGATCAGCCAGGCGAGCCGCTCGTCGGAGTCGGTGGTGACCAGGCTGCGGGCCTGGATCGACGGGCGCAGCGTCCGCAGAAAGGCGCGGATGATCCGGACCCAGTCCGCCCGGAAGAAGATCAGCAGGGCAACGGCCGTGGCGCAGTGCAGCGCGACGATGAAGGCGAGGTAGGGGCTGTGCCCGGAGTCCGACGTCGCCGACTCGGTCACGAGGTGCTCCCAGCTGCCGCCGATGAACGCCGGCACGAGCACCGAGTGCCCGAGGCTGGAGACCGGGAACAGCTCGGTCACTCCTTGGAGCAGTCCGATGACCGCGGACTGGAGGTAGGTGATCACAGGATCTCCGGGTGACGGGGGCCGACTCCTACAGGTCTGTAGTCGTCTTCTCCTACAGTACAGTAGGAGATACGTTGTTGGCGGTTGATGAGGAAGGCCGGGGACCTTGGGCAGGCGGCGGGCACCGGGCGGTCTCGAGTCCGAGGTGCTGGCTGCCCTCTGGGCGGCCGACCGCCCGCTCACGGCGGGCGAAGTCACCGAGGGGCTCGAGTCCGACCTGGCCTACAACACGGTCGCGACCATCCTCACGCGGCTGCATGCCAAGGGCGCCGTGCACCGCGAGCTGACCGGCCGCGCCCACGTCTACACCCCGGTGCTGGACCAGCCGGCGCTGGCAGCCAACCGGATGCGCGCGATGCTCGACAGCGGTGCCGACCAGGCCGCCGTGCTCTCCCGGTTCGTCGACAGCCTGACGCCCGAGCAGGAGGCCACGCTGGCCGACCTGCTGGGGCGGCACGACGGCAGCGGCGGCCGGTGATGCACCTGTCCGTCTACCTGCCGGTCGTGTTCAGCGCGTTGTTCGGCCTTGCCGCGCCAGTCCTGTCCCGGCGACTGCCTCCGGCGGCGGCGACGTGGTTGCTCAGCGCCGGTGGACTGCTCGCTGCTGCTGCCACCGCGGTTGCCCTGGCCCTGCTGGGTTTCACCCTCGTCGCGGAGGCGCCGGTCTTTGCTGCCCCAGGCCACTGGGCGGACAGCACGCTGCAGGCCCGTAACCCGGTGGCGGCTCCCGTGGCGGCGGTCGCCCTGGCCGTCCTCGGCCTGCTCGCCGTACGCTCCGGTCGTACGCTGCTGCGGCGCTTCGCCGCCGTGCGCGCCGCCCATCGACTGGCTGCGGCCCTGCGCGGCGATGACGCCGAGCTCGTCGTGCTCGACTCCCCCGACACGACGGCCTACGCCGTCCCCGGCCGGCCAGGCCGCATCGTCGTCAGCAGAGGTCTGTTGCGCCGGCTGGACGCCGGTGAGCGGCGTGCCCTGCTCGCCCACGAGCGCGCCCACCTCACGCGTCACCACCACCTCCACCAAAGCGCCGCACTTCTCGCTGCTGCGGCCAACCCGTTGTTGTGGCGCCTGCCGGCCCAGGTTGCCGCAACCTGCGAGCGGTGGGCAGACGAGGACGCCGCGGCGACCGCCCGGCGTGACGTCGTCGCAGCCGCCCTGACCCGCGCGGGCACCGGCGGCCGGCTGCCGGCTGGCCCTGCCGTCGTGCTCGCCGGTGTCGTCGATGTCGCCGACCGCATCGTCGCTCTGGCAGCGCCGGCGCCCCGGCTCAGTGTGTGGCGAACGGCCTTGCTGGTCGGCCTGGTCGGCGCCGCCACCACGGCCGTGGCGATCGCCGCCCACGACACCGAGCGCCTCTTCGAGCTCGCCCGGGCCGCCTACCGCACCGGGTTGCGCTGAGCCGGTGGTGGCACCTGCCCGCACCGGCACGGCCAACCGGGTCAGCGCAACCCAGTTCATCGTCGGGTTCGGCATCGTCTCCGCCTTGGCCGACGTCGTCTACGAGGGCGCCCGGT
>JAWWOL010000133.1:0-3435 GCA_033851695.1 Frankiales bacterium | reverse complement strand
TCCGGGCGCTCGACCCTGGCCCCGTCCTGCCGGCCAAGATCCGCATCCGGCTGACGCCGGGCGCCCGAGACGTGTTCGCCGGCCTCCGCTCGAACCGGTCTACCAAGCCGTCGCGGCCTCAGCACGTACTCCTCGGCCTGCTCGACTGCGCCACGCCGGATCCGGCCGCCGCGCTGATCGACGCGCTCGGCATCGACCGCGCGCAGGTACGCGAGCGGCTTGTGCCCTAGCCCCGCGGCTCAGCCCAGCGCGGTGAGGAACTTGGCGGCCAGCGGGGCAGCCACCACGCCGCCGATGCCGCCGTTCTGCACGACCACGGCGAAGGCCAGGTCACCGCGGAACCCGATGAACCAGGCGTTGGTCTTGGACTTGTCCGCCGTCTCAGCCGTCCCCGTCTTGCCCGAAACGGGCGGCCCGGGGAAGTTCTTGAACGCGGTCGCCCCGGTGCCGTTGGTCACCACCCCGGCCATCAGGCTGCGCAGGGCGTCGACCACGGGACCGGGCAGCGCCTTGGGGGTCGGGGCCGGCGCGGGTGCCGGGTCGAGCACCAGCTGCGGCGCCCGCCAGGTGCCACTGGCGACGGTGGCCGCCACCATCGCCATGTCCAGCGGGCTGACGGCGACCCCGCCCTGCCCGATCGTGTCGGCGGCCAGCTCGGCGTCGTCCTTGGGCGTGGACATGCTGCCGGGGTTGACCGGCATCCCGATCTGCCACTGTCCCCCGATGCCGAAGTCGGCGGCCGCAGTGGCCAGCCGGCCGCCGGCCAGCTTGCCGGACTGGGAGATGAAGGCGGTGTTGCAGGAGATCGCGAAGTCCTTGCTGAACGGGACCGTGCCCGCCACCTGCTCGCCCTGGAAGTTGTGGAACACCTGGCCGTGCACGGTGATCGACGGAGGGCACGGCACCGGCGTGTTGGGGGTGATGCCCGCCGCGAGCAGCCCAGCGGTCGAGACCACCTTGAACGTGGAGCCCGGCGGCAGGGTGCCCACCAACGCCGCGTCGTAGGAGGAGTTGGACGGCCGGTTTGCCACAGCCAGGATGTTGCCGGTAGACGGCTGGATCGCGACCAGCGCGGTCACGTCGCTGGTCGTCGGGGTGGCGTTGCCGAGCGCTGTCTCAGCAGCCGCCTGCACCTTGGGGTCGATCGTGAGGGTCACCGGCTGGCCGGCGGTGCCGGCGTAGGTGTGGACGGTGGCGGCGGTCTTGCCGTCGGCGCCGACCAGGACGATGGCCGCGTCCGGCGTGCCGGCGAGCCGCTTCTCGTACGTCTTCTCGACGCCCGACCGACCGACCTGGGACTGGGCGTCGTAGCCGGGGCCAAGGGTCTTGAGGTCGTCAGCAGTCGCCACGCCGACCTTGCCCAGAAGGGCGTGCGCGAAGGTGGGCGTCTGCGCCAGCGAGGCGGTCGCCTTGGTGTAGGGCACCCCGGCCAGGTCGTGCAGCTGCACGCTGATCGGGTCGAAGTCGGACTCGCGCAGCGTGATGATCGGCACCGACTGGTCGGTCTTGGCCGAGCCGGCGGCGAACTCGGCCTGCAGCTGCGCCAGCGTGACGCCCTGCGGCTTGAGCAGCTGGGCCAGCACCTTGAGCTCGGTGGTCGGGTCGACCATCCGGGCCGGCCGCATGCTGACGTGGTAGACCGTGCCGCTGCCCACCAGCGTCGCCTTGCCTGCTCCGAGCACCGGCGCACGGTCGTGGGTGAAGGCGGTGGTCAGCTTGAAGGTCTGGCCCGCGGCGAGCTGGGGCTGGACCAGAGCCGGCGTCCACTGCACGAGCCAGGACTTGCCCGAGCGGACCAGCGGGAGCGTGTTGTCCCAGGTCCAGGCCGCGTATCCCGCCGGCGTGACCGTGGTGTGGAACTGCGCGCTGGCGTGCTGCTTGCTCGCGTCCACCGTCACGGCGTCCAGCCGGATGGCCACGGTCTGCGCCTTGAGCGCTGTCTTGAGCTGTTCGTACGGCGCCTTGAGCGTGTCGACGCTGATGCCGGTGAGCCGGGCGGCGGTCGCGTAGTCCGCACCCTGGATCGCCGCGACGAACTGGGTGGCGATCGGGTCGGGCTTGGGGTCCGACCCGCACGCGGCGACACCAACAGCAGTGGTCAGCATCAGCACTGCCAGCAGCAACCGCGACTTCACGGAACTCCCGCCACCTCGACGAACCGGACAGACCACAGCCTATCGGCGCCGCCGGACAAAAGGTGCGCAGGACTCGGCTTAACGCATCCCTTTGGCCCGGCGGCCCATGCTGCGGACGACCTCGCGGTTGGCGTCCCGCTCGGCGATGGTCTGCCGCTTGTCGTACTCCTTCTTGCCCTTGGCCAGCGCGATCTCGACCTTGGCCTTGCCGTCCTTGAAGTAGAGCGACAGCGGGATCAGCGTCTGGCCACCCTCGCGGGTCTTGCCGATCAGCCGGGCGATCTCGTCCTTGTGCAGCAACAGCTTGCGGACCCGGCGCGGGGTGTGGTTGTTCCAGGTGCCCTCGGTGTACTCGGGGATGTGCACCCCGTGCAGCCAGACCTCGCCGTCCTTGACGTTGGCATAGCTGTCGATCAGGGACGCCCGACCGGCGCGCAGGCTCTTGACCTCGGTGCCGGTCAGCACGATGCCGGCCTCGTAGGTGTCGCTGATCGCGTAGTCGTGGCGCGCCTTCTTGTTCTGCGCGATGAGCTTGTTGCCGGTCTCCTTGACCATCAGCCGTGGCCACCGGTCCCGGCGTCGGCCAGCAGCCCGCTGAGCACCTCGGTCGCCCGGCTCTCGGCCGCCTTGTCCCCTGCGGAGACCGGCACGTCGATGTCGGGGTCGAGACCGACGCCGTCCAGTGAGCGGCCACTCGGCGTCCGGTACTGCGCGATCGTCAGCTCGATCGCCGACCCGTCCGGCAGCGGCATCGGCTGCTGGACGGTGCCCTTGCCGAACGTACGGCTGCCGACGATCACTGCCCGCTTGTCGTCCTGCAGCGCCCCCGCGAGGATCTCGGCGGCGCTCGCGGTCGCGCCGTCGACGAGAACCGCCACCGGCGTCACCGTGTCGGGGTTGTCGCCACTGGCCTTGAGGACCGTCTGCTTGCCGTCCTTGCCGGCGTAGGACACCACCGGGCTGCCGGCCGGCAGCAGCGCCGAGGCCGACTCGACGGCCTCGTCGAGCAGGCCGCCAGGGTTGTCGCGGAGGTCGATGACCACACCGGTCACGTTCTGGCTGTGCAGCTGAGCCAGCGCGTCCCGGACCTGGCGGCCGACTCCGCGGGTGAAGGCTCCGATGGTGATCCGGCCCACCCGGGAGGACAGCTTGTCGACGGTCACGTCGTCGCTGGGCAGCGCGCGCCGTACGAGCTTGAGGGTGCGGGTGACCGCGCCACTGCGCACGACCACGGAGACCTTGCTCCCGGCGACACCGCGCAGCGCCGCAGCGGCAGCCGCCACGCTCATCGCCTTGGTGG
>JAWWOL010000127.1:0-9138 GCA_033851695.1 Frankiales bacterium | reverse complement strand
CTGCACGTGCTCGCAGTACGGGACGCCCCCGTCGCCCCGGTGCCCCCCATCGCCCACGTGTCGCCCCTCGCCCAGGTCCCCGAGCAGCCGCGTACGGCGGCCCGCCCGTCGACAGGGGGTGTGACCGGGCTGACCAGTCGTTCGCTGCTGCTGGACCGGCTGAATGTGGCTGCGGCCCGGCCGGAGCGGCAGACGCACTTCCTGGTGATGTTCTTCGTCGATGTCGACGGGACCGCCAAGGTCCTGACGAAGTACGGCCGCCGCTCGCTGGAGGGGGTGCTGAGCACGACGGCGAACCGGCTGCGGGCGACCCTGCGGATCGACGACACGGTGGCGCGTTTCGGTGACCACGGTTTCGTGGTGCTGTGTCCCGTCGTGGCCAACAGCGCAGACGTCGTGGCGATCCGCCAGCGGCTGGCGAGGGCCATCGCCGACGGCCCGATCATGGTCGACGGCCGCAAGTTCAAGGTGGCCGGCAGCGTCGGGGCGGCCCTGGTCGGACCGGGCGAGGCGTGCGACCCCGAGGCGCTCCTGGGGCGGGCCGACGAGGCGATGGGCGTGGAGACAGCCCGTACCTGACCGGGGGTCAGTGACCCGCGTCATCCCAGGTGCGGCCTGAGCCGACCGAGACGTCGAGCGGCACGGCCAGCTTGTAGGCGCTGCCCATCTGCTCGCGTACGAGCGCCTCGACGGCCGACCGCTCTCCGTCGGCGACCTCGAGCACGAGCTCGTCGTGGACCTGGAGCAGCAGCCTCGACCGCAGACCACCTTGGCGCAGCGCCTTGTCCACGCCGAGCATGGCCACCTTGATGATGTCGGCGGCGGAGCCCTGGATCGGGGCGTTCAGCGCCATCCGCTCGGCCATCTGGCGGCGCTGGCCGTTGTCGCTGACCAGGTCGGGCAGGTAGCGCCGGCGGCCCAGGATGGTCTCGGTGTAGCCGTCCTTGCGCGCCAGGTCCACCACGTCGCGGAGGTAGTCGCGCACCCCGCCGAACCGGTTGAAGTAGGTCTCCATCTGCGCCTTGGCCTCGTCGGCGCTGATGTTGAGCTGCTGGGCCAGGCCGAAGGCGGACAGGCCGTACGCCAGCCCGTAGCTCATCGCCTTGATCCGCCGGCGCAGCTCGGGGTCGACCCGCTCGACCGGGATGCCGAACGCGGTGGAGGCGACGAAGGTGTGCAGGTCCTCACCGGAGTTGAAGGCCTCGAGCAGCCCCTCGTCGCCCGAGAGGTGGGCCATGATCCGCATCTCGATCTGGCTGTAGTCGGCGGTGAGCAGCGACTCGAACCCCTCGCCGACGATGAACGCCTTGCGGATCTCGCGGCCCTCGGCCGTGCGGATCGGGATGTTCTGCAGGTTGGGGTCGGTGCTCGACAGCCGCCCGGTCGCGGCGACCATCTGGTTGAAGGTGGTGTGCACCCGGCCCTGGGCATCGACCATCGGCATCAGCGAGTCGACGATGCTCTTGAGCCGGGCGACGTCGCGGTGCCGCAGCAGGTGCTCGAGCAGCGGGTGGTCGCTCTGGACCTGCAGCCACTGCAGCGCGTCGGAGTCGGTGGTGTAGCCGGTCTTGATCTTCTTGGTCTTGGGCAGGCCGAGCTCGTCGAACAGGATCGCCTGCAGCTGCTTGGGCGAGCCGAGGTTGAACTCACGGCCGACCACCGCGTAGGCGGAGGCGGCGGCGTCCTTGACGCCGGCACCCAACCGGGCCTCGAGGTCGGCCAGGTGCTCGAGGTCGGCGGCGATGCCGGTGCGCTCCATGCGGGCGAGCACGTCGACGAGCGGCAGCTCGACCTCGCGGAGCAGCCGGGTGCCGCCGCGCCGCTCGAGGTCGGCCTCGAGTGCCTCGGCCAGGTCGAGCACCGCGTGCGCGCGGACCATGGCCGACTCGGCGACGTCATCGTCCTCGTCGCCCTCGAAGGACAGCTGGCCCTGCGTGGTGGCCTCGGCGCGCAGCTCACGGCGCAGGTAGCGCAGGGCCAGGTCGCCGAGGTCGAAGCTGCGTTGCCCCGGCAGCGCGAGGTAGGCGGCGAGCGCGGTGTCCTGGGCCACGCCGTGGACCGGCCAGCCGTGGGCGGCGAAGGCCAGCAGCGGCCCCTTGGCGTCGTGGAGCACCTTGGGCCGGTCGGGGTCGGCCAGCCAGCCGGCCAGCGCCTGCTCGTCGGACTCGGTCAGCTGGGTCGGGTCGAGGTGGGCGGCGGCGCCGTCGGTGGCGGCCAGCGCGATGCCGGTCAGGATGCCGGTGCCCCGGCCCCACTGGCCACTGACCGCAATGCCGACCCGGCCCTCGGTGCGGGCGTGCTCGTCCAGCCAGGACGCCAGCTCGTCCGGGCCGATCCGGGCGCCGTCGACGTCGAAGCCCTGGTCAGCCTCGGGCTCGACGGACTGCAGGGTGGCGTAGAGCCGCTCGCGCAGGACCCGGAACTGCAGGGTGTCGAAGAGCTGGTGCACCTGGTCGCGGTCCCACTGGCCGAGGTGCAGGTCGTGCGGTCCGACGTCGAGCGGCACGTCGCGCTGGAGCTCGGTCAGGGTCCGGTTGCGGACGACGTCGGCGAGGTGCTCGCGCAACGCGTCACCGGTCTTGCCCTTGACCTCGCCGACCCGGTCGACCAGGGCGTCCAGGGAGCCGAACTCACGCACCCACTTGGCGGCGGTCTTCTCGCCCACGCCGGGGATCCCGGGCAGGTTGTCGCTGGGGTCACCGCGCAGCGCCGCATAGTCGGGATATTGAGCGGGGGTCAGGTCGTACTTCTTCTGCACCTGCTCGGGGGTGTAGCGCACCATGTCGGAGATGCCGCGGACGGTGTAGAGCACCGTGACCCGCTCGTCGACCAGCTGGAACGCGTCCCGGTCGCCGGTGACGATGAGCACGTCCATGCCCTCGGCCGCCCCCTGGGTGGCGAGCGTCGCGATCACGTCGTCCGCCTCATAACCGGCCACCGAGACCGAGGGGACGGCGAGCGCCTCGAGCACCTCGTGGATCAGGCTGACCTGTCCCTTGAAGTCATGGGGCGTCTCGGAGCGGGTGGCCTTGTACGCGGGGTAGGCGGTGTGCCGGAACGTCGGCGCTGACAGGTCGAAGGCGACGGCGATGTGGGTCGGTGTCTCATCCCGCAGGACGTTGATCAACATCGCGGTGAAGCCGTAGACCGCGTTGGTGGGCTGACCGGTCGTGGTCGAGAAGTTCTCCACCGGCAGGGCGAAGAACGCGCGGTAGGCCAGCGAGTGCCCGTCGAGCAGCAGCAGGCGGCCGGGCTTGGCCTGGGGCGCCAGGCTGGGCTCGGACACGGTCAGCTCGTCGATCTGGAGGTTCGGCACCCCGCCATCGTAGGGGTCGCCGCCGACAAGAGCTGGCGAGCACGGGCGATGGCCCAGGACCTACGCTGTGGTTCATGAGCCAGCCCGAGCAGCTGCCGTCGGACCCCCCGCTGACCCTGGGCGCCCTCGGCGAACGGATGGGCCTCCGGGTGCTCGAAGCCTCCCCCGACCGGGCCGTCGGCAGCCTGCCCGTCGCGGGCAACACCCAGCCGTACGGGATCCTGCACGGCGGCGCGTCCTGCGTGCTGGCGGAGCAGCTCGGCTCGATCGCGGCGGCGCTCCATGCCGGCCCGGGGCGGGTCGCCCTGGGGGTCGAGCTCAACGCCAGCCACCACCGCGCGGTCGCCACCGGTCACATCACGGGCGTCGCCACCGCGATCACCCGCGGGGGCACGCTCGCCTCGTACGAGATCCTCATCAGTGACGACGAAGGTCGGCGGGTCTGCACGGCCCGGCTCACCTGCGTCATCCGGGACGAACGCTGAGCCAGTGGTCGGGATCAGTCCGGCAGGACGATCACCGGCTCCTCGTTGTAGCCGAGCCGGGAGCGCAGGCCCAACCCGCCCCCGCCGACACTCAACGGGCCGCGCCGGCGTGGGCGGACGGCGCCGCGGGGATCGGTCAGGGCGAGGTTGCGGCGCAGGGTGGACACCGGGACGACCCGGCGCATGACCAGCGGGGCGAAACCGAGCCGGGCGTAGAAGCGGTTGGCCTCACGCAGCGACGGCAGCACACTGGCGACGATCTCGTCCGCGCCGACCTCCTCGGCCCACGTCACCGCGCCGGCGAGCAGGGCCCGCCCGACACCGCGCCGGCGCTGACCCTCGGCCACGACCAGGTGGGTGAGCTGGACTGCCGGCATCTCCATCAGCTGGCCGATGAAGGTGTCCGAGAGGATCGCCATGCCCACCACGCCGGCCTCGTTCTCGGCCACCACGATGCGGCACTTCGACGAGTGGAGGACCTCGATCATCCGCTGCTCGGCGCCGCGCACGACTTCCGGGCTCGGGTCCTTGCAGGTGCGGCTGGAGACGCCGTCGCGGCGCACTGCGCGGAGGGAGAACCACAGCGCGATCAGGGCGGGCAGGTCAGACTGCGTCGCCGGGCGTACGGAGACGGAGGGACGGCTCATGCGAGATCCTTCCACCGGAAAAGATCACCGCGCACGGTGACCTGCCCCCTCGACGAGTGAACCGGAGCGGGCGACAACAGCATTGGTGCGCGCCGCGGGCTCCCCCGTGAGCCGTGACGGAGCGTATTCCCGTCGATGCCCTGAGGGGAAGTGGCCCAGCCCGATTGGGCGGAGGAAATCGTCGCCGACTGCGGGACAGACCGGACATTGGACAGCAGACCTCCGCCCAGAGTCGCGGATTCCGTCGCCAGAGCGCCCGCGGACGATCCGAATCAGCCACAGCCCCGGGCTGTCCGTCGACCGGTCAGCCGGTTGGTGCAGAGGTGTCCGGGAGCACGTCGCCGCTGAGGATCGCCTCGGCGACACCGCGCATGGTGAGCCGGCGGTCCATCGACGTCTTCTGGACGAACCGGAAGGCAGCGGCCTCGGTGAGGCCGTACTCGTTCTGCAGGACGGCCTTGGCCCGATCGACCAGCTTGCGGGCCTCGAGCCGGCCCTGCAGGTCGCCGACCTCACCCTCGAGCGCGACGATCTCGGCGTAGCGGCTGACCGCCATCTCGATGGCCGGCAGCAGGTCGTGCTTGGCGAACGGCTTGACCAGGTAGGCCATGGCACCGGCGTCCCTGGCTCGCTCGACCAGCTCGCGCTGGCTGAAGGCGGTCAGCATCAGCACCGGAGCCCAGCGCGCCTTGGCGACCTTCTCCGCGGCTGAGATGCCGTCCAGCACCGGCATCTTGACGTCGAAGATGCACAGGTCGGGGCGCAGCTGCTCGACCAGGTCGACGGCGGTCTGGCCGTCACCGGCCTCGCCGACCACCTGGTAGCCCTCCTCCTGCAGCATCTCCTTGAGGTCGAGGCGGATCAGCGCCTCGTCCTCGGCAAGAACCACCCGGCGTCGAGCCGGGTCGACGGCGGGCTGCGGAGTCGAGGGCTCAGGCTGGGCCGGTGGGGACGTGGTCACGCGATGCAGCCTACTGGTCCGGGCTCGCGGCCCGTACCGGTGCCAGGCGTGACCCCACCTGTGCCCTGCGATGGGCGGTCAGCAGCAGGACCGCCGCGGGGTCCTCGGAACGGGAGCCCGCCGCCTCAAGACCACGCACCAGCCAACCCACGCGTACGCCCAGCGCCGGCCCGCCGACCTCGGCCAGCCGGTCGAGCAGGGAGGAGTGGAGGCGGCCGCAGTGGTGGAACCAGGCGGCAAGGGCCACCGGGTCCGGTGCGACCGCGACCGCCCGGAGAGTGCGGAGCTCGGCCAGCACCGCTGCGAGGTGGCCCTGGCAGTGCGTCGGATGACCAGCCTCAGCACCGGTCTGCCAGGCCTCGAGCAGGTCGAGGCCGAGGCCCAGCCACGCATCGTCGGTGCGTCCGGTGCAGGCGATCCACTCGTCCATGAGTGCGAAGACGGTCACTCGTGCTCCTCCACCCCCGCGCGCGGGCTGGATCCTAGCGTGGCACAACACGCACTCCTCACGCGACGCACTCCTCACGTGGCCTGCGCCAGCCGGAACATCGGTCGGGGTTCCGGTTAGCGGTAATGCGCGCGACCGGCTCGGGCTGCGATGCTAAGTCGTGCGCTGCTTAATTGTGGATGACAGCCCTGGCTTCCAGACCGCTGCCCGACGCCTGCTGGAGTTCGAAGGAATGACGATCGTCGGCGTGGCGTCCACGGGAGCAGAGGCGTTGCTTGGGGCGGAGAGATGGCGACCGGACGTTATCCTGATCGACCTCGACCTGGGCGGCGAGAGCGGCCTCGAGCTGGCCAGGCAGCTGAACAGCCAGACCGGTCTCGCGCCGTTCCAGTCGGTCCTCGTGTCAGCTCACGATGAGCAGGACTACCGGGACCTGATCGCCGCGAGTCCGGCCATCGGGTTCTTGCCCAAGACCTCGCTGTCAGCCCACGCCGTCTACGAACTGCTCGCCAACTCGGCCAACGGGTCTTGTGACAGGTGACCGCCGCGAGCACCCGGCGGTGGCCACCTTCGGTCTCCGGCAAGCGCAAGGTGGCAGGACGCTGCGCGCGTGCTTCCCCACGGCCCCCTGGGTATTCGCTCCGGCGCGTCGAGGAGCTCCGCCACGTTCCGGCCCTGGTGCGGATATCCGATCTGCTGACTGGTGGCCACCAGCCGGATGACGTGCTCGACTTCGGTATGGGCCGACAGGAGCAGAATTCCGATTTCGGGGACTTCCTCGCGGAGCACCCCAGGCAGCACGTCCTCACCGGCCCCGACCGCCCCGATGGCCGGCCCTCATGAAGCACGGGCTGACGCTTCGTCTGGCGGCCGCGAGCACGGCGCTGGCCGTGATGGTCGGGGCGGCGTTCGTGCTCCTGCTCTCGTCCGCCACTGAGCTGCGCAGCCTGCAACAGCGGGCCCACGAGGCCGAGCAGGCGCTGGTTGCGGCCAACGTGCTGGAACGCCTGGTGATCGATCTCGAGACTGGTCTGCGCGGGTTCATCATCACCGGGCAGGAGTCGCTGCTGCAGCCCTGGCAGACAGCGAACGCCGCCATCCCGACGCAGGTCAGCAAGTTGGAACAGCTGGTTGCGGGTAGTCGCAGCCAGCTCGGCGCCGCCGAGCGGATCCGTCAGGACATCACGTCCTACGTGAACGACTATTCGATCCCGCTGATCGCGACGGCCCGGCGCGATCTCGCCGCCAGCCGCACCGTGGCGGTCACCGAGAAGGGCCTGCGCCGTGTCGACGCCATCCGCGCCGAGTTCGATCGGTTCGTGGCTGCTGAGACGGCGCTCGAGGCGCGGCGCCAGCACCTGGCTGTCGCGGCCGACAACCGGGCCAGCCTGGCCGCCGGCGCAGGGATGGCCGGCTCGCTGCTGCTCATCGTGGTCTTCGCCGGCTACCTGACGATGGCCATCGCGCGGCCCATCCGGCGGGCCGCCGCCATGGCTGGCCGGATCGCCGCCGGCGACCTGGATGCGCGGCTGCCCGATCACGGTCCCGGCGAGGTCGGCGTGCTGCAACGCAGTTTCAACACGATGGCCGGCGCCCTCCGGCACAGCCACGCGGAGCTGGCCGCCTCACGAGCCCGGATCGTGGCCGCGGCCGACCAGGAACGCCACCGCATCGAACGCGACCTGCACGACGGCATCCAGCAGAGGCTGGTCGCCCTCGTGCTGGACCTCCGGGCCGTCCAGGCCGGAGTGCCCTCCAGCTCTGCCGACGTTCGCTCGCAGCTGGGGCACACCGCCGACGGGCTGGCCGCGGCACTCGATGAGCTGCGTGAGCTTTCCCGCGGCATCCACCCAGCCATCCTGTCCGAGGGCGGGCTCGCGGCCGCCCTGAAAGCACTCACCCGCCGCTCGGGCCTTCCCACCGAGCTCGACGCGGACGTTCCCACCCGGCTGCCCCCGCCGGTGGAGGTCGCGGCCTACTACGTCGTCTCCGAGGCGCTGGCCAACGCCGCCAAGCATGCCGAGGCCACAGCTGTCCACATCGCCGCCCACCTGAGTGACGGCTGGCTACGGCTGTCCGTCCGCGACGACGGCGTCGGCGGCGCCTCGCGTGGATCGGGCTCGGGGCTCGTCGGGCTCACCGACCGGGTCGAAGCCTTGGGTGGCACCCTGTCGATCACCAGCCCGCCCGGGCAGGGCACCTCGCTTGTCGTCGATCTCCCGCTCGCACCCGCTGACCGGTAACACCGGATGGGCGCCGGCCTACGTCTGGCTTCGCCAGGGGACCGCGCGGTGTCGGCTCGCAGCTTCCGATTGCGAAACGGCCGGTAGCGCCCAAAGCGCGGTTCCGGTCAGCCCCCAGACAGGTTGCCCGCTGGTCGCAATGTCTGGCGACGGCTGAAGCGCAACGCTTGTTACGGGGCTTTTCCGACGCCTCGACCGGACTCGTCCGGCACAGCTGATGACCACATGCTCGAGGCGAAGGGACACCATGAGCTGCGACACGACGCTGGAGGCCGTGGCCGCGCTCGGCGCGGAACGTCGCGAGGTGAAGCGACGGGCGGAGCCAACCGTGCTCGCCCTGCTCACGTTGGTCATCGTGCTGGATCAGGTGACGAAATGGTGGGCGTGGCGGCACTTCTCGACGGTCACCATCAATGTCGGCGGAGATCCCTTCGTCGGTCACACGGTCGGCGGACTGTTCGCCGGTCAGCTAACGGGTGCGCGGCTCGACCTGCTGGACGCGGCGTTGTTGGGCGGCGTGGCATTGACGCTGATGCGCGGTCCCAAGATGACCGTCCTCCGCGCGTGCGCAACCCTGGTTGTGGCTGGCTGGATGAGTAACCTGCTGGACCGGCTGGGAATGCATCAGGTCACCGCTCCCGGGAGCCCCCGCGGGGCTATCGATTTCATCCATATTGATGGCTACTACATCAACGTCGCTGACTTCTTCATCGCCGGCGCGACGATCGCCTTTCTGGCGGCCACCGGTTATCTGTGGATCGACAAGAGGCTGACCACGACCAGGGCCCAAGCGCTGGGAACGCCCGGTCGCCCGCGAGCACGGACACGTCCCCTGGCGCTTGCCAGCGGGATCGGCATCCTCGTCGTCGTAGCAATGGGCGCGGCGCAGCACCAGGGGCTGACCGCCCCACTCGCGTCTACCGGCGCGCCGGCATCCCGGCGAGTGTCAATGTTCAGGCGCAGCAGGACACCCGGGCAGAGTTCAGCGTCCCTTGCTCCCCGTTGACCACTGTGGACCGCCGTGGTTAGGCGGGAATT
>JAWWOL010000036.1:0-7309 GCA_033851695.1 Frankiales bacterium | reverse complement strand
GCTAACCGGAATCTGTCCTCCGGTCCTGTGCTAGAGTGGAGTATCGATTCCGCTTAGCGAGGGACTGCCCCATGTCGTCAGCATCCGGTGAAGCCGAGCAACGCCAGCACTACCACGTGACCTTCGCGGTCATCCTGGTGGCGGTGACGACCTACTCGATGCTGCAGTCGCTGGTCTCGCCGGTGCTGCCGACCGTGCAGCACAGCCTGCACACCTCCCAGAACACCGTGACCTGGGTGCTGACCGGCTACCTGCTCTCGGCGTCGGTGGCCACCCCGATCCTCGGCCGTCTCGGCGACATGATCGGCAAGAAGAAGGTCCTGGTCGGGGTCCTCGCGGTGCTCGCGCTCGGCACGCTGCTCGCGGCGCTGGCCACCTCGATCGGCGTGATGATCGTGGCCCGGGTCGTCCAGGGCGCCGGCGGAGCGATCCTCCCGCTGTCGTTCGGCATCGTCCGGGACGAGTTCCCACGGGAGAAGGTCAGCTCCGCGATCGGCGTCACCGCAGCGCTGCTCGCGGTCGGCGGCGGGCTCGGCATCGTGCTGGCCGGGCCGATCGTCGACATCCTCGACTACCACTTCCTGTTCTGGCTGCCGCTCGTGTTCGTGGTGCTCAGTGCCATCGCCGCGGCCCTGTTCGTCCCCGAGTCCGAGGTCCGTACGCCCGGCCGGATCAGCCCGCTGGCCGCTTCCCTGCTCACCGGCTCGCTCGTCGCGCTGCTCGTCGCCCTGAGTGAAGGCAGCACGTGGGGCTGGGGGTCCGGCCGCACCCTCGGGCTGTTCGCCGTTGCGGTGTTGACGGGCGTCGCCTGGGTGCGGGTCGAGCTCGCGTCCGCCACCCCGTTGGTGGACATGACGATGATGCGGCTGCCGGCGGTATGGACCACCAACCTGGTCGCGCTGCTGTTCGGTGCCGGGATGTACGCGATCATCGGCTTCCTGCCGGAGTTCCTGCAGACGCCCGCCGGAGCCGGGTACGGCTTCGGCGCCAGCATCACCGCGTCGGGCCTCTACCTGCTGCCGATGACGCTGACCATGTTCGTCGCTGGCGTGTTCTCGGGCCGGCTCGTGGCCCGCATCGGCTCCAAGGCCGTCCTCGTCATCGGCTCGGCCGTGACGGCGGTGCCGATGGCTCTGCTCGCCTTCGCCCACGACCAGAGCTTCGAGATCTACCTGTCCTCGGCGCTCCTCGGTGTCGGCCTGGGCCTGGCCTTCTCCTCGATGTCCAACCTGATCGTCGAGTCGGTTCCGGGGCACCAGACCGGCGTCGCCAGCGGCATGAACGCCAACATCCGGACCATCGGTGGCTCGATCGGCGCGGCCGTGATGTCGAGCATCGTGACGTCCCAGGTGTCCGCGCAGGGCTTGCCGGCCGAGAGCGGCTACACGAACGGGTTCACCTTCCTGCTGGTCGTCTCGTTGCTCGCTGCGGGTGCAGCCGTCATGATCCCGGCCGCCCGCAGGCGCAGCGCCGCGCCCGTCGGAGATGCGCTGATCCCGGCCCCGCGCGCGCAGGCCGTTGACCAGCCGGCGGGGGGACACTGAGACCATGACCATCGGCACGGACGGGACCAAGCTCCGCCGGGACGCGGCGGACAACCACCGCCGGCTGCTCGAGGCGGCGGTCGCCGAGTTCGGCGAGCAGGGCATGGACGCCTGCGTCGAGCAGATCGCGGCCCGCGCCGGCGTCGGGATCGGCACGTTCTACCGCCGGTTCGGGACCAAGGACGCCCTGGTCGACCGGTTGGTCACCGACCTGCTCGACGAGCTCGTGGCGTCCGCCGAACACAGGATCGCGGCCGGCGCCGGTGACGGGCTCGAGACCTATCTCCGCGAGGTGGCCACCGCGCTGGTCCACCACCGGGGCGTGCTGGCCCGGGTGTGGTCCGGACGCCCGGCCGAGCACACCGAGCGGCTGCGGCCGCTGATGCTGCAGCTGCTGGCCAACGCCCAGGGCAGTGGAGCGATCCGCAGCGAGGTCAGCCCCAACGACATCACGGTCCTGATGTGGTCGCTGCGCAGCATCATCGAGATCACCGGCGACGCCGCAGGCGTCGCCTGTCAGCGGCAGCTCGACTTCGTGATTGCCGGCATGCGCCCGGACGCCGAGCCGCCGCGGCACCCGGCGCTGAGCGACAGGGCTCGGCTCAAGGCGGAGCACCGCAAGGTCCGCAGCTCCTGAACCAGAGGAAACCTCCAAAGCCGTCCCGGTCGATCTTGTCCGTGGCTGCCTTGGTCGCGCGGGTGGTGGTTGATCAGGATGGCCCTTGCCGACAACGCGACCATCCTGGGAGACCCTGACCATGACCACGTACGACCTCCAGCTCAGCCGCCCGCGTGTCCTGTCCGAGCTGGTTGCCGTACGGCTTCCGCTCGGCGCCCGCAGCGCACTCCTGGTCGCCGCCGGCGCCGGCCTGGTCGGCCTCAGCGCTCAGCTCTCGGTGCCGCTGCCGGGGACGCCGGTGCCGGTCACCGGCCAGACCTTCGCCGTGCTCCTGGTCGGAGCGGTCCTCGGCTGGCAGCAGGCAGCGGCGAGCATGGCGGTCTACCTGCTCGCCGGCGGACTCGGCGTCCCGTGGTTGTCCCACGGCGGGTCCGGCTTCGGCGGTGCGACGTTCGGCTACGTCGTTGGCTTCGTCGTCGCGGCGCCGGTGGTCGGCTGGCTGGCGTCACGCGGTGGCGACCGGACGGTGGCCCGTTCGGTTGCCACGATGGCCCTCGGGACGGCGTTGATCTACGCCTGCGGCCTGCCCTGGCTGGCCCACTCCGCCCACCTGTCCGCCGGCCAGGCGTGGCACCTTGGTGCCCGTCCGTTCCTCGTCGGCGACGCGATCAAGGTCGGGCTCGCGGCGGGCCTGCTGCCGGGTGCGTGGGCCCTGGCGCGCCGGTTCCGGGACTGACCGGCCTGGGGTGGGTGGGGCTGCGTGTGGAGCCGGGTGGGGCTGCGTGTGTGGAGCCGGGTGGATGGGGTCCGCGCAGCCTCTGCGTTGCCCGCTCCCGGCGGGCAGCGCAGAGCCGTCACGGGGGTCACCGGTGACCACGCGCCGCCGGGACGCAGCGAGGAGAGCTCAGCTGCCGTTGCCGGCCTTGACGACGGCGATCGACATCGCAGGGTCCGGCAGGGTGGTCGCCGAGCACTGCTTGCCGGCTCGCGCGATGAAGACGGCGGCCGTGCTGCCCGGCGGGTAGACCCGCAGGCCCCGTACGGTGACCGGCTTGCAGACGCTCTGGTCGAAGTTGGCGTAGTTGGTCTCGTGCAGCAGCGCCGACGCCGTGCCACCCGGCTTGAGCGAGACCGTCGTGATGGCCGTGCCGGTGCGCGTGGCGGAGGCGCCGACCTGGTGGCCGTCGTCGCCCGCGACGTAGGAGACGCCGGGGTGTCCGGCCAACGTGCAGGTCGTGCTGCCGGAGTTGACGAACAGGATCTGGGTGTAGATCTGGCCGGCGCCGCGGTCCGGGGTGCCGAGGGTGACCCGCAGCTGGCTGTTCCGGCACCGCGTCGAGGCCCCCGTCGCGGTGGTGGTCGGCGTGGCGCCCGGGCTGGTCGCTGTAGCCGGGACCGTTGCCGCGGCGGTGGTGGACGGCGCCACGGCGGTGGCGGGGGCGCTCGAGGCCGATGGCGTGCCGGAGGGCTGGCCGGACGAGCTTGCCGACGTGGGTGCTGCCGAGGTCGCCGGAGCGCTGCTGCCGCTCGTGCTGGTGCCCCCGGCCGGCGTCGCCGTCGAGCTGCCCCCCGTGCACGCGGCCAGCGTGAGCGCTGAGCCGAGGGCGAGTGCAGCTGCGGTGGTGCGGGTCATGGTCTCTCCTTGCAGAGGGGGCAGGGGCAGAGGGGGCAGGGCGCCCCGAGCCGTACCCGAGTCCCGCCTCTACGACGCCGATCCCGCTCCCTCGGTTGTCAGCGCCGGTCAGGGCTGGAGGTTGGTGACCAGGTAGGTAGCGTCGTTGTAGTCGTAGTTCTCGCCCGCGCCGGACAGGTCGACCACCACGAAGTAGGCGCCGGGCACGGAGTTGCCGGTGCCGTCCTTGACCGGGAACACCCGCAGGTGGTGCCCGCACTGGGTCAGGCAGCCATGGGCCTGGTCGACCGTGGTGCTGTTGAGGCTGTCGTCGCTGTACTCGGTGTCGATCTTGAGCCCGAACCGCTCGGTGGGCGGGAGGAACGACCCGGCCGCCGGCAGGCCCGAGGTGGGAGTGGCCGGCAGCACCGACTGGGCCCAGACGTCCTTGCTGGTCAGGACGGCCGTGGGGGTGGCCGGCGTGCTCGGGTCGTAGTAGGACAGCGTCGACGACGACGGGAACGTGCTGTACTCCGCGATCTGCCGCACGATCACCGGCTGGGTCGGGTCGAGCCGCGCGAACGACGTCGCCAGGACCTCGTCGCCGTCCGCCTGCACGCGCCCCGCGTCGTTGAGGTTGGCCGGCACGTTCGTCGTCCAGCCCATCATGGCGGCCAGCTCACTGGCCGTCGGCTCGGCCGTCGCCGACTGGCTCTGGAAGTAGCCGGCCAGCGCGATCGTGCGGGTGCCCTGTCCCGAGGCGTTGGTCTGGATGGTCAGCGATCCGTTGCTCACCCGGCCACTGGTCGCGGTGAACCGGACGATCAGGCTGAGGTGACCGCCCGCGGGGATGACGTACGGCAGGGTCGGCGGGGTGTCGATCCGGAAGGGTCCGGTCACCGGAAGGGACGAGACGGTGACCGGCGCACCGCCCGCGGCCGTCAGCAGCAAGGTCCCGCCGTCGCGCACGGCCTGGGCAGGGGACGTGCTGGGCGTCTGGATCCGGCTGAAGATCATCCGGTCGTTGGACGGGATGGTGTTGTTGTTGGTGACGGTGAGGATCGCCGCCGGGTTGAGCCCGCGCGGGCGGAGCAGCTCGATGTCGCCGGGGAAGTTGCCCAGCTCACTGACGTAGAGGTTGCCGGTCGCGTTGTCCTCGGTGACGTCCAGCGGCGTCTGGAAGCCGGTGAAGCCCTTGATGCCGACGGTCCGGTTGCTCAGCGCGCCGGACGGGGCCACGTCGAAGGTCTCGATGTCCTGCCCGTTGCTGTAGCGGACGACCAGCAGCCGGTGGTCGAGCGAACCGTTGAACGCCGACCCGTGGTACTCGATGGCGCCGTCGGCGGAGGCGTGCAGCCCTGCGTCGTAGACGTCGGCGAGGTCGTAGTTGGGGTCGGCGAACGTGCCGGCCGGGTAGGCAGCGACCTCGAACGGGTCTACGGCCGGGGTCGGGTTCCCGTTGTCCAGGACGTACTCACAGCGCGCCGGGTCCGGGTGCCCGTAGTACTTGCCGGCCTTCACGTCGAACACGAAGTCGGTCTCGGCGGTGGGGATGAAGTTCTCGACCGGGACGGCCGGTCCGGAGTAGCCGCCGTCCGTGCGGTGGGAGCACGCCGCGACCGGCATGGTGGTGGGGGTGCCCGGCGCGCTGCCGAACGACGCCGAGCCGTTCGTCGGCGCGTACAGGTGACCGTTCGAGTGCCAGACCAGGTCGAAGGCGTTGCGCAGCCCCGTCGCGTACAAGGTCACCGGCGCGTTCGGCGCGTACGGGTCGTACAGGCCGCCGGCGTCGGTCGTCCGTACGTCGAGCGGCAGCGTCGACGGCAGCCTGGTGACGTCCACGCGGAGCACGGCGGCGTTGAGCAGGTGCTCGTCCCGGTTGCCCCAGGTGGTGTCGGCCTTCCCCATCGCGTTGTTGGCACCCTGGCTGAGGTAGAGGACATGGTTGGCGTCGAAGGCGATCGAGTTGGTCTCGTGATCCTTGACCGATCGCGGCAGCCCGGTGAGGACGTCGGTGTAGGTCCCCAGGTCGGGCCCGGTCAGCTTGGCCAGGTGGTCACTGAAGTCGGGGATGTAGTTGTTCGGGTCCGTGGTGCCGGTGTACGCCGAGTTGTCGGTGATCCACAGGATCAGGTTGCTCGCGGTCGAGGCCGGGTCGAAGGCCAGGCCGATGATGGTCCTGGTCGGCGCACCGTAGAGGCCGGCGGCGACCGCGTGCTGGCGTACGGTGCCGATGCCTTGTTCGTTGCTCAAAGTGCCGTCTGCGCCGATGGTGTAGCGGTAGATCCAGCCGTCGAGGGTCGAGGCGTAGAGCTTGCCGTCCGGGCCCTTGGTCAGGCTGGCGAACGAGTGGCCGGAGGCGCCCGAGGCGTACTTGTCGAAGGCGATGTTGTTGTCGGGGTTGAGCACCGGGCCGGTCATGAAGGTCGACCTGAACTCCAGGAAAGACACGCCGGCGACGTCCGTGACACCGACGGTGACGTGGAACGCGTAGTGGGTGTTGGGCGACAGCGGACCGTCGGGTGACACGTTGATCGTGTCCGCTCCACCGCTGGTCCCGTAGTGCGCGGCGACCTGCACGTTGCGGTCCGTGTCGATCAGGGTGACGGTCGTGGCGTTGAGCGAACCGGTGCTCACGCCACCGTTGGGCAGCACCAGGTCGCAGACCACGCTGGTTGTCGACGGGTCGACGTTCACGGCGTTGTTGGCCGGGTCGACGCTGCTGACGCTGGGGTGCTGCTTGCCGGGAGGCGTGGTGGTCGGAGGCGTCGTCGTCGGTGGCGTGGTGGTCGGCGGCCCGCTCGTGGGCGGCGGCGTGCGGCCGGTAGTGACCGGCAGCTTGGCGAAGAAGCCCACCACCGCGACCGAGGCCTGTACGGGTTTGCCGTTCGCTCGCAGCACGACCGCCCCGGACTGGCTCAGCCGCACGACAGTCGTGATGTCGGCCGCCTGGCCACGGTTGGTCAGCAGCACGGTGGACATCGACGAGGTGCTCGCGCCGCTCGAGATCGCCGAGAGGCCCTGGGCCGGGGCGACGAAGCTGAGAGCGACGGCGGCTGCTGAGCCGGGCAGGTGGGCGGCTGCCCGCACTCCGACAGTCAGCGCTTTCGTCGACAGCGGCCGCTTCGGCGCCCGGAGACCCGAGCGGGTGTCGACGACCCGCTGCGGGTAGGTGGCCTGGAAGAGCAGGCCGGTGGTGTCGGCGGTGTAGTAGCCGATCGCGTTGGCGGTCAGCCCCACCGCCGCGGTCGACCCGTTGACCAGGGTCACCTTGCCGTGGGAGAGCGGGGCAATCACCGTGCCGGTCATCTGGCGGCCCTTGCCGAAGCTCACGACCGGCGCCGACGCGCGTGCGCTCAGTCCGGCCGTGATGGACCCGGCGGAGGAGGACGAGGTGATGTTGACGGTGAGCAGCACAGCGGTCGCCGTACGGGGAATGCCGTCGGCACCGGCGATCTGGACCTGGGCGGCGGCGTGTCTGGCGAGCGGGTGCGCGGGCAGCCCACGGCCGGCGCGGGTATCGGCGACCCGGAC
>JAWWOL010000022.1:0-2851 GCA_033851695.1 Frankiales bacterium | reverse complement strand
CGGCGCATCCACCTGGGCGCTCACCCACAGGTTCCCCGCCGAGGCGTGGTTGGCGGCGTTGGTCACCGCCTCCTGGGCGATTCTGAGGAGCTCGGTCTCCACCTGTGGTGAGAGCCGCTGCGGTGCCTCTTCGATCGCGAGGTGGACGACCATGCTCGAGCGCTTCCCGACGGCGAGCGCGTAGTCGCTCAGCGCCGGTCCGAGCCGGTCGCTGTCGGCGCCCGCGCTGCGCAGGTCGGCCACGGTGAGCCGCAGCTCGGACAAGATGTCGCCGAGCCCGCTGCGCACGTCGGCGAGACCGCTGTGGTGCGCCGGGTCGTGCTGCGCGCTGGCGAGTGCGTCGACGAGGTATCCGAGCGAGGCGACGTCCTGCGCGATGCCGTCGTGGATGTCGCGCGCGATGCGCTGCCGCTCCGCTGCCGTGGCGGCGGCGCGCGCATCGGTGAACATGATGGCTGACTCGAGGTGGTCGGGGCCGAGGTCGATGCTGTGGGCGCTCCGGGGCGCCGGAAGTCTCGTGAACGCGGCGAGGAGGAGCACGATGGCGGCCACCACCAGGAGGAGCGAGGCGGTCGAGGACGTCGAGGTGCCGAAGACGAGGTACGCGAGCGCGAAGCCGGTCAGCAGGCAGACGGTGCGAGCGCCGAGGTCGATGCCGGCCGCACGCACCGACCATCGCGCACTGCGCTCGGCCGCGGTCTCCGGCACCACCGGTGGCGGAGCCTGGCGAGCGCTCCGGCGCTCAGAGGCGGGCCGGTCCCCACGCCTGGACCACGCGGTCGGACTCGGAGCTAAGTGACCCATCGCGGGACGTCCTCAGGGACTCGAAGAGGAAGGCATGTGCTGAACGTGACGACGATACCACTGAGAGTAGTTAGCGGATAGCCGTACGTTGCATTCGCCTCTCCGTTCGGCCGATGTGAAACGGGACGAACAGGACCAAAGTGGCCAGGTCTCCGCAACGGCTGGGGGCACTGCCTCTCCTGGGCGTTCGGTGCTGACGCCGACGGCTCGATCGTCTCGCCGTGCGCCGGGTCGTCGCCGTGCGCCGGGTCGCTGCCGCCCCTTCGTTCAGCGCATACCGATAGGGTCGGCGCCAGCGCACCGGCTGAAGGGCACCCCAGATGGCTGACCAGACCACCTCGACCATCGTCGTCGCGGCCGAGCCGAGCGAGGTGATGGCCGTCATCGCGAGCTTCGACCGCTACCCGCAGTGGGCCCGTGGTGTGAAGTCCGCGACCGTGCTCAGCACCCATGACGACGGACGCGCCGACCAGGTCGCCTTCGTGCTCGATGCCGCACCGATCAGGGACGAGTACACCCTGGCGTACACGTGGGACGGCGACGCGCGGGTGACATGGCGACTCGTACGGGCGAGAATGCTCAGGTCGATGGAAGGTGCCTACATCCTGCGACCTCGGGCGGGCTCGACCGAGGTCACCTATGAGCTCGAGGTGGATCTCACCATCCCCATGATCGGAATGCTCAAACGCAAGGCAGAGCGCGTCGTGATCGACGCGGCGCTCAAGGGTCTGAAGCAGCAGGTGGAGACGGCACGATGACGTCGCCGACCGCGAGGAGACCATGGATCGTGCCCCTGTCCACGGGGCGCCGGACGCAGGGGTTGGGATGGCACTGACGGTGGGAGTCGACGTCGGCGGTACCAAGATCGCCGCCGGGGTGGTCGACGAGGCGGGCAAGATCCTCGAGGAGCAGCGCTGTCACACCCCTGCGCGTGACACGGCGCAGACCCAGAGCGCGATCGTCGGGCTCGTGAAGGAGCTGGCGGCCCGGCACGACGTGGCCGCGGTGGGGATCGGTGCCGCCGGCTTCGTGGGCGCCGACCGTACTACCGTCCTGTTCGCACCCAACCTCGCCTGGCGAGACGAGCCGCTCGGGTCAGCGGTGCAGGCCCAGGTCGGCGTGCCGGTGGTCGTGGAGAACGACGTCAACGCTGCGGCCTGGGGCGAGTTCCGGTTCGGCGCCGGTGCCGACGTCGACGACCTGCTCATGGTGGCGGTCGGTACGGGCGTCGGCGGGGGCATCGTCCTCGGCGGCCAGCTGCTGCGCGGGTCCTTCGGGGTGGCGGGAGAGATCGGCCATCTGCGGGTGGTCCCCAACGGCCTGCCGTGCGGGTGCGGGCGGCACGGGTGCTGGGAGCAGTACGCGAGCGGCCGTGCCCTCGTCCGCGAGGCCCGCGCCCGGGTCTGGGACGGCGACCCGCTGCTGGAGCTCGCGGGTGGCAGCGCGACCGGCATCACGGGGCCGATGATCACCAAGGAGGCGCAGGCCGGCGACGCGCTCTGCATCTCCCTGCTCGCCGACCTCGGCCAGTGGCTCGGCGAGGGAATCGCGAGCCTGGCCGCGATCCTCGACCCCAGGGTCGTCGTGATCGGTGGTGGGGTGGGCGATGCCGGGGACCTCGTGCTGGAACCGATCCGCAAGGCGTTCGACGACAACCTGCCCGCGGCCGCCAACCGGCCGCACCTCGAGGTCCGGCTCGCCACCTTGGGCAACGAGGCGGGGATGATCGGTGCGGCCGACCTGGCCAGGGCGAGCTCCTGATGCTGCAGCGGCTCGCGATCGGGATCGACATCGGAGGCACCAAGGTCAAGGCCGGTGTGGTGGACGAGGACGGCGTCGTCCTCGAGAGCGTGCTGCGCGACACCCCCTCGACCAGCCCGACGGAGGTCGAGGACACGATCGCCGACATCGTCGGGGAGCTGAAGTCCCGGCACTACGTCTCCGCCCTGGGTATCGGTGCGGCCGGATTCGTCGACTCGACGCGGTCCACGGTGCTCTTCGCACCGCACCTCGCCTGGCGCAACGAGCCGTTGCGTGACGCGGTCCG
>JAWWOL010000016.1:0-12162 GCA_033851695.1 Frankiales bacterium | reverse complement strand
GACCATGGCGTACGGGTCGTCGTCCACGAGCACAACGCCGGCCTTGCGGCCGCGCGGAACACCGGTTGGCGCAGTGCCAGTGCCCCGGTCGTCGCCTTCACCGATGACGACTGCCGGCCGAGCCCGGAGTGGCTGGAACGCCTGCTGCCGGCCATCGAGAGCGACCCCGACGTGGTCGGAGCCGGCGGTGCCGTGCTGGGGGTGCACGCGGACTCGCTGACCCGGCGCTACCTTCAGGCGAACAACCCGCTGCTGCCGCTGGAGAGCGACCTGCTCGAAAGCGACGGACTGGCCCACCGGCTCTGGCTCTACGTGCGGCGCAGCGTTGCCCCTCAGCGGCCGGCAGGTGGCCGCGAGGTCAGCTCGGTCGTGGGCGCGAACATGGCCTTTCGGGTCGAGACGCTCAAGCTGGCCGATGGCTTCGACGAGCGGTTCCACTTCGGCGGCGAGGAGGAGGACCTCTGTCGCCGACTCGTGCTGAGCGGCGCCGGTCGGCTGCAGTTCGTGGCAGAAGCCTTGGTGCTGCACGAGTTCGAGCCTTCGCTGCGGGACACCCTGCGGCGGAGCAAAGCCTATGGTCGAGGAAATGCCCGCATGTACCTGAAGCACCCGGACCTGAGCCCGACCGTCTACCCGCTGCCGGTGCTGGTGACCGGGGTGCTGGCAGCCGCGGCGTTGCTGCGTCGCCCGCGCTGGGCGGTCGCGGCTTTCGCGCTCCCCTCGCTGCTCTTCGCGCACTGGCCGGTGAAGGCCGTCCTTCGGCGTCGACCCGAGTGGCTTCTCTACCCCTACCTCCAGGTGCTCCAGGAGGGGTGCAGCAACCTGGGCTTCGCGGAGATGATGCTGACCGGCCGGGACCAGTTCGCGGCAGGGGAGGGGTCCTGATGGCCTCGGCGGTCGATACCGCACCCACCACGCCGCTGGGGCTCAGCGACGGGGCACCGGCCTCGCGCCTCCGCAGGGACAAGTCAGGATCCGTGCTGCGGCAGGTGAGTGCCGGGCTGGTGGGTCTGGCCGCGCTCGACCTGGCCGTCCTCGGCCGGCAGAGCGTCTCGCTCTCGATCGTCGTGCTGGCCACGATGTTCGTCGTCCCTGGCAGCCTCCTGCTGAGGGCGCTCGGCATCGTCCTGGACGGGGCACGGTGGCTGGTGAGCGCGGTTGGTGCCTCGATCGCCCTGCTCACCTTCATGGTGCTCGCCGTCAACCAGCTGCTGCCGCTGTTCGGCAACGACCGCCCGCTCACCACGGGGCCTCTGCTCATCGGCCTCAACGTGCTGCTTCTCGCCCTGGCCGCGGGCTGTCTCATCGTCAGGGCCGGCCTTCCGCGGCCGCGGATCGAGGCGCCTCCTGTGGCGGCGCTGACGTTGCTGGCGCCGTTGCTTGCCGCCGCCGGTGTGGAGCGGATCGACAATGCCAAGGGCATCGCCCTGCTGGTCGTCGCCCTCTCGGCAAGCGGGGTGGCCATGCTGGCCGTGCTCGTGCTCCGCGGAGCCTCGGCGCGCAGGGCCGCGCCCTGGGTGCTCTACAGCGCCTTCCTCGCGCTGCTCCTGTCCTACTCGATGCACGGGCCGAGCCTGTACGGCTTCGACATCCAGCAGGAGTTCGGCACGTTCGAGGCGACGCATGCAGCTGCTCACTGGGTGGTGATGCCGGGCAACGCGTACGACGCCATGCTCAGCATCTCGGCGCTGCCGACGGCGCTGGCCGAGCTGACCGGGTTCGGGGACGCGTGGATCTTCAAGATCGTCTATCCGGTCCTGTTCGGCCTGATGCCGGTCGGCGTCTACGTGCTGGCCACCCGTTGGCTGCGGCCGAAGACCGCGTTCCTCGGCGCGTCCCTGGTCGTGCTGCAGGCAACGCTGGTCCCGGAGATTCCGGCGCTGGCCCGGCAGGAGATCGGGCTGCTGCTGTTCATCGCGCTGCTGCTGGTGGCGTTCACGCCGGGGCTGCCGCGCCGCAGGTCTCAGCTGCTGCTGCTCGTGCTGGCTATCGGGCTGGTGCTCTCGCACTACTCCAGCGGCTACATCACCGTGCTGGCCCTGGTGGGGATCACCGTGCTGCGCTGGGGTTTCCTGGCGTTCGGTCGGCTGCGGCGGCGCTCCGGACCGCGGTCCAAGCCGGTGTTCGCGCTCCTGGTCGTGGTGGCCATGGCGGCAGCCTCCTACACCTGGAACGGACCGGTCACGCACTCCACCGGCAACGTGGCCAGCTTCGGCACCACCCTCGCCACGCAGGGCGTGCAGATCCTGCCGAACAAGGGCAGCTCCCTGCTGCAGACCTGGCTCGGCGGCAACGTGACGCAGCAGGTCCCGCCGGAGCAGTTCTTCGCCGACGCAGCATCGAAGTACGGCCCGCTGCGCACCTGGCTCATCCCGTACGGACAGGGGGCGCAGGACAACTTCCCCGCGGTCGCCTCATCGGCCCCGTCGGCTCCCGGGCTGCTGCCGTCGGCCGCTACCCCATGGGGCGGCGTGGTCACGACCAGCCGCCAGCTGGTCAACCTCGGGTTCGTCGTGGGCGCCGTCCTGCTGCTGGTGCGGCTACGTCGGCGAAGGACCGACCTCGATCTCGGGCTGCTGGTCGTCGTCCTGCTCGGCGTGACGGCGCTGGCCCGGGTGAGCTCCTCCTTCGCCAATGCCTACAACCCGGAGCGGCTCGCGCTCCAGACCTCCTGTGTCCTGGTCGTGGGGCTCGGCGTGCTGCTGGAGTCCCTGCAGGCCAAGCTGAGTCGCCGTGCCACGGGCCGTGCGGCCGTGGCGACCGGAGGCATGGCCCTGCTGTTCCTTGCCTATTTCGACTCCTCCGGCCTGGTGCCCACCCTGACCGGGGCGGCGCCCGGCAACCTGCAGACCCAGGGCGAGTACCACGAGCGGTTCTACACGACCGCGCAGGACATGGCGGCGGCGCGCTGGCTCGGTGACAACCGCAAGAAGGATGCGCCGATCTTCACCGACCGCTACGGGATGCTCACCCTGCTGGCCGACTCGGGCGTCACGGACGGCATCTTCTCCGACCTGACCCCGAAGACGCTCGACCAGCGGGCCTACGTGTTCGCGCCGTCGCGGAACATCGTCGACGGCCGGGCCAGGGGTGCCATCGGCGACGAGCTGAGCACCTACGTCTACCCGACCGCATTCCTCAACCGCTACAAGTCGCTCATCTACTCGACCGGCACCTCGGAGGTGTTCAACTGATGCTCGTGTCCATCGTCGTGATCAGCAAGAACGAACGGGCCCTCGCCGGCACGCTCGATGCGCTGGCTGCCATGACCGACGACGTCGACCACGAGGTCATCGTGGTCGATGCGTCCCGCAAGCGCCTCGACGACATCCGGGCCGCGCGGCCGTGGGTGCGCTGGGTCGATTTCGAGCCGGTGCCGGGCAAGCGGGTCACCATCCCGGAGCAACGCAACCGGGGCGTCGCGGTGGCCCGAGGCGACATCATCGTCTACACCGACGCGGGCTGCTACCCGCGACCCGGCTGGCTCAGCCTGCTGGTCGGGCCGATCGTCGCGGGCCAGGAGTCAGCGACCTGCGGCATGACCGGCAGCGCCAGCGGTCGCCACATCTACGACACCTGGGGCGCAGAGGGCGAATACCTCGAGGAGTGCGCCACCATCAACCTCGCGTTCACCCGCGAGGCGTTCGACAAGGTCGGCGGTTTCGACGAGACCTTCGACTACTGCTCCGACACCGACTTCACCTGGCGCCTCAACGATGCAGGCGTCCGGATCCGGCTGGTGCAGCAGGCGCGGGTCGACCACGACTGGGGCGGCACCGCCCGGCAGGCCAAGCGGGCCTGGTACTACGGCGCCGGCCGGGCCAAGCTCTACGCCACCCACCGCACGGCCGCCCGGTGGAAGCCCATGCCGCGACGCGACCCGATCCTGGTGGCTTATCCGCTGTTCCTCCTCGGCCTGCCGTTGACCGTGAAGTTCAAGGCCTATCCGCTGCTCGTCGTCATACCCCTGCTGCGCAACCGGTCGTCGCAGCCGGTGCGGACGCTCATGGACCACCTCTGTTACGGCGCAGGGGCGTTGCGTTTCGTCGCCGGTCACGCCCGGTGAAGCCGGTCAAGGTGGTCGCCCTGCCACGCGACGCGAATCCGTACCAGGAGCTGTTGTACGGGCAGATGCGCGAGCTCGGTGCCCAGGTGGACTACGTGCCGGAGCCGACGAGGTCGCACTCAGTGAACCTGTTGCTGCTGCCGCTGACCCTGGTGCTGTGCCGGCTGCGCGGCTACTCCGTCCTGCACCTGCACTGGGTCTACCGCTTCGTGCTTCCGGTGGTCGGTGACCGTCCGGCGGTTCGCTCGTTGATGGAACGCTGGTTCGCGCTGGTCCTGCTCACGTCCCGCCTCGCGGGGCTCAGGCTGGTCTGGACCGCACACAACGTCCTGCCGCACGAGCAGGTCTTCCGCGACGACCTCAGAGCGCGCCGGCTGTTGCTGCGGAGGTGCGACGCCGTGCTCGTGCACACCCCTGCGGCACAGCGGGAGCTCGCTCGGCTCGCCGGAGCCGATGCCATGCCGCTCACCCAGGTCGTGGCGCACGGTGCCTACACCGACGTCTACGGGCGGCCGGTCACCGCAGCCGAGGCCCGCAGCCGGCTGGACCTGCCGGGCGACGCGCGGGTGCTGCTGTTCTTCGGCATCGTCCAGTCCTACAAGGGCGTCGAGGACCTCGTCGCCGCCGTCGCCGGTCTGGCCGCCGCCGGTCAGCTGCCTGACGCCGTACGGGTCCTCGTGGCGGGTCGCTGCGAGGACGCCCTGCTGCGACGACGGCTCGAGCGCGCGGTCGCGGACGGCGGCCTGGGCGGCACCGTGCAGCTGCGCCTCGGCCACGTTCCCGACGACGAGGTGTCGACCTACTTCTACGCGGCCGACGCCGTGGTCCTGCCGTTCCGGACCGTGACCACGAGCGGTTCGGCGCTCCTGCCGGCCTCCTTCGGGCGACTCGTCCTCGTCCCGTCGCTGCCCGGACTGACCGACCTCTGCGGTGGTGGGGTCGAGTTCTTCGAACCGGGCCTCCCCGGTTTGCAGTCGGCGCTGGTTCACCTGTTGTCGCGTTCGCCCGATGAGCTGCTGGCCGAAGGAGAGCGGGGCAGGCAGCGACTCGGTCAGCTGGACTGGTCGACCGCCGCCCGCGCCACCGTGCTGCTGATGCGGCAGCTGGTCGCCGGGGAGGACGCCGATCCGGGGGCGGTCGAGCCGCGGCTCGACGAGGTCCGGGGCACGGTGACAGCACAGTGACGCCCCCTGACGGCGACGCCGAGCTGTCGTCGCGCGGGCGGCAGCTCCGCCGGGGCTGGTACCTCGCCGGAGCCGGAGTGCGGGTCGCCCGCGCCGAGCTGACCCTGCGCGCTCATCGCGTCGAGCACGGCCCCCTGCCCTCGATGATGGGCCGGCCGCCGCTGATCACGAACAGGGGCGAGATCCGGGTCGGCCGCCGCTTCAGTACCTCCGGCCGTCAGTTCAGAGCCTCGATCGGTACGGGCAGCGGCGGCTCCCTCGTGATCGGTGACGACGTCTTCCTCAACCAGGGCAGCGTTGTCCACGCCGAGCTGTCGGTGACGATCGGGTCCCGGGTGCGCATCGGTGATCTGTCCGCCGTCTACGACACCAACTTCCACGAGCTCGAGGTCGGGCAGGGGGTGCGCATGGCGCCGGTGGTCATCGAGGACGACGTGTGGCTGGCCCGGCAGGTCGTGGTGCTCCCCGGCACCACCATCGGGACCGGGACCGTTGTCGGTGCCGGCTCCGTGGTCAAGGGGGAGATCCCGGCCTGGGTGGTCGTCTCCGGCGTCCCCGCCAAGGTCGTCCGTGAGATCAGCGAAAGAGGTCCTCGTTCATGACCAGTGACATCGACGGCCTGACGATGACCGACCAGTCGGTCACCGGACTGCTGCCGCCGCCGCCGGTTCCGGCAGCTCGCAGGGTCGGCGGCCCGGCCGGCCTTCCGGACCGGCTGCGTCGCGGGCTCGCCGACGGCATGATCCGCAACTCGATCCTGCTCGTGGCCAACCAACTCGTGGGCGCGGCGGTGGGCTTCGTCTTCACCGTGATGGCAGCCCATCTCTACAGCGCCAGCCGCCTCGGTGTGTCCACCGCAGCCCTGTCGGCCGTCGCCCTCGTGCTGAGCCTCAGCGGTCTCGGGCTGAGCTACTCGGTGGTACGCATGCTGCCGACGGCACCGGACCGATCCGCCATGCTCGACACCTGCTTCACCGTGGCCGCCGGAGCGATGCTCCTGGCCACCACGGCCTTTCTGCTCTCACCGGCGTCGGACGGCATCCGCAAGGCCGGTGGTCCCTTCATCGTCGTCGCCCTGCTCGTCGGCGGCGTTCTGACCAGCCTCCAGGGTGTGGCGGAGTCGTCGTTCATCGCCGACCGGGATGCCGGCCGGCTCGTCCGCACCACGCTCCTGTCCAGCGGCGTACGGCTGGGCCTGCTGGTGGTGCTGTTGCCGATCGGCGCTCTGGCCGCCTTCTCCGCCCAGGCAGCCGCGTGGGCGGCCGCCCTGGCCCTCCTGGTCTACCGGCTCTGCCGCGGTGGTGCCTACCGGCCGCGGATCCGGATCGACCGGGTCTCGGTGCAGATCCTGTGGCGCTTCTCGATGGGCAACTACCTCGCGGCGCTGGTCGGCGGCATCCCGGCCACCGTGCTTCCCCTGCTGCTGCTGGACAAGTGGGGCACCGCGTCGGTGACCTACTGGTACGTCGCCTACGCGGTCGCCAGCCTGCTCTTCGCTCTCCCGAGCATGGTGAGCCGCTCGATGCTGGCCGAGGGCTCCTACCAGGAGGCCGGCCGACTCACCTTGATCCGCAAGGGATCTCAGCTCATCGCCGCGACGGTCCTGCCGATCCTGGCGGTGGCGTTCGTGGCGGCACCCTTGCTGCTGCGGATGTTCGGTGCCGCGTACGGTCATGCGGCGGTCGGTCTGCTGCGCTATCTCATCGTCTCTGCCGTGATGGTGGCCGCCAACTTCATCTTCGGCACCGTGCTCTATCTCGACAAGCGAGTCTTCTTCAGCACCATCGTCAATGCTGCGAACGCCGCCGTCGTCCTGCTGCTGGCCATCCTCGCCTCGTCGTCGTTGGTCGACATCGGCCGGGCGTGGTTCTGGGGCGAGGTGGTCAACGTCGTGCTGTTCGGGGCGGGCGCCTGGTGGGTCGTGCGCAACCGGCGGGAGGCGTGGGCCGATGGCGCCGCCGTCACCGGGTGACACACCCCTGCGGGTCACGGTGGACGCCCGTTACCTGAAACGCCCGGGGATCGGCATCTCCGTCTACCTCGACGCAGCGATCAGGGCACTGTGCCGCTCGGATGCCTCGGTCACGCTGCTGACCGACGACGAGGCCCATGCCAGGCAGCTGGCCGACGACTACCTCGGTGCGGCGACCGCGGTGATCGCCGAGCCGAGCGGCTTCCGTTGGGAGCAGCTGGGGCTGCGCCGCTACCTCAAGCAGCATGGGCCGGACGTCCACCTGGCCGGTGCCAACTACGGGCTGCCCGCGTTCTTCCGCGGTCGCACCCGCATGGCCCTCGTCGTACACGACCTGATCCCCGTGCTGATGCCGCGTCTCTACCTCACGAACCGACCGGCGTGGGCGGCGAAATACCTGCTCTCCATGGCCGCGGCCGTCACGGCGGTCGACCTGGTCATCGCCAACTCGCACCAGACCGCCACAGACGTCCGCCGGCTCCTCCGGTCGAAGAACGTCGTGGTGCTCTACCCGTCGCTGCCGGACCAGACCGGTCCCTGCGCACCCGTACGCGACCAGCGGGCGCCGGAGCGCTACTTCGTCTACAGCGGCGGCTATGACCCGCGCAAGAACGTGACCCAGCTGCTGTCGGCGGTGGACGAGCTGCAGGTCGACAACGCCGGCGTCGGGTTGGTCTGCCTCGGCAGTGTGCCGGCCCCGTTGGCCGAGCTCATGGACCGCCGGGAGCCGCTCGTCCTCCGTACCGGCTACGTCAGCGAGGAGGAGAAGACCGGGTGGCTCGCAGGAGCCGCGGGGCTGGTCTACCCGTCGCGGTTCGAAGGGTTCGGCCTGCCGCTGGTCGAGGCATTCCTGCACGGGATCCCCGCTGTGACCGGCACAGGGGGGTCACTGCGCGAGGTCGCGGGCGAAGCCGCGGTGTTCGTCGACGTCGACGAACCGACGTCCATCGCGCGTGGCATGAGCAGGGTCTTGGACGAGTCCCTGCGGGTCGCGTTGCTGACGAACGCCGCGTCGCAGCTCGAGGCGCTCAGGCACGAGCCGAGCGTCGACGACATTGCCGGTGTGCTCGGGGATCTCGTTCAGCAGGACCGCAGCCACTGAGCCTGGATCCAGCCGGCGGTCTGGTAGCCGAACTGGTAGGCCCAGGTGGCCAGGGAGATCTTCTCGTGCTGCGGCGCCACCATCAGCAGGTCGCCCTGGTAGCAGCGCTGAATCGTCATGCGCGCCCGCGAGACGTGGAACACCGAGGTCACGACGATGACGGTGTGCCAGTGCCGCGCCAGCGCGAGCCGGCGGATCTCCTCTGCCTCCCCGCGGGTCGTGGACGGCGACGGGTCGAAGCAGAACACGGGATAGGGGTGCGGCTGCGCGCAGAACTGCTTGGACCGTGTCGAGGACCCGTCCGAAGGGGTGGAGACGACCAGCTGGCCGGCCTTGCCGGCGCTCATCAGTGCCGCAGCCGTGTCGAGCCTCGCGCCCGAGCTGCCCCCCAGCATGACCACCGCGTCCGCCGGGACCACCCGGTCGAGGCGGGGGTGCACGAGGAGCCGGAAGCAGACCAGCACCCACGCCAGGAACACGACGGCCAGGACACCCACCAGCAGGGTCAGGCGACGTCGGAGCCGACTGCCGCGCACCTGTCGATCGTAGCGATGACGGGTCAGCGTGGCCGGACCACCCCCAGCGCGGTCCCGTGGAAGCCAGGGAACACCGATCCCGTACGGGTGACGCCGCAGCGGTTGCGCAGCACCTCGGTGAGCACGGTGCGGTAGTCGGTCGTGACCGGCAGGTCACCGGCATCGAGTCCTGCCAGCCCGGGCCACGTGCCGTGCACCCGGCCGCCCACGACCCCTCCGCCGAGCAGGAACATCGCATTGCCGTGGCCGTGGTCGAGACCCCCCGAACCGTTTTCGGCGACCCGCCGGCCGAACTCCGAGAGGGTGACCACGGTGACCCGCTGCAGCTGGTCCCCCAGATCGGTGGCGAAGGACGCCAGCGCCGAGGCCAGATCGCCGAGCTGCTGGTGCATCCAGCCCTGCCCCACGTGCCCCAGGCCGGCGTGCATGTCCCAGTTGCCGAAGTCCACGCAGGCGAGCTGCATGCCGACGTCGGCCTTGATCAGCCTGGCCACGTCGCGCAGCGCACCGGCAAGCTTGGTGGCGGGATAGTGGCTGAGGTCGCGTTCGCGCCGGCTGACCGACTGTACGGCGTCCAGCGCGTGGAGAGCCGAACGGGCCGGGCCGCCGATGCTCGCCTGGGCTCCGGTCTGGAGCCGGCTCATCGCCGTGGTCCACCGCTGGTGCCGTTTCGTGTCGCTGGACGGGATCCAGCCGAGCCGGAAGGAGTCGAGGTCCCAGGCCGACATCACCGGTGCGGGTCCGCGCAGGGCCTGCGGCAGGGGAGCGGATCCCATCGCCACCGCCTGCAGTGGTCCGGAACCCTTGTGCACCCCGAGCACCCGGTCCAGCCACCCGGTGCGCACCGACGTTCCCGGCGCGGCCCGCTCCATCTCCTCCATCGCGCGGAAGTGGGACCGGCTGGGATCGCCCTGCCCGACGGCGTGCACGACCGCGAGCTCACCGGACCTCCACCACGGCAGCAGAGGGGACAACGCTGGGTGCATGCCGAACGTCTGGTCCAGCTGGATGGCCTGCGAGGCCGGCAGCGCGATCGTGGGCCGGGCGGCGAGGTAGGCAGGGTCAGTGACCGGGGCGACGGCCGAAAGGCCGTCCAGGCCGCCTCTGAGGCTCAGCACGACCAGCACATCGCCCGCCACCTGCCCCCCGGCGAAGGCCACCCGGGTGGACAGCCCGTCGTCCAGAGCCGCGACACCCGCGGTTGCCGCGAGGCCGGTCAGGAAGGTACGCCGGCTCAGCGCCGGCACGCAGCCACAGTTGTCGGCCATCAACGCACCTGGAAGTAGGGGGAGCCGAGCACCAGGGCAACCAGCTCCGGCAGCTTGTCTCTCGTGGACCAGTCGAGCCCGTGGACCCGCTCATGGGAACTCTTGCCGAGGAAGGACAGCAGCGCCGCTCGGTGGGCGGACTTCCAGCGGGTGAAGGTCAGCCGGGTGGTCAGTGAGTCCACGACCTCGGCCCACGTACCCGGCAGCTTCGCGGGCAGCAGTGAGCGTACGGGCGGCGTGCGCAGGGCGTGGGTCCATCCCCCGGACGCCGCGTTGTAGTGCATGGTCCAGCGCGCCACCTGGCCGGACGGCGAGGCCCAGGCCGACGCGACGTCGGGGAAGCCGTTGGGCTGCGGCCACGACAACGGCTGGTTGCCGGACTGCGCGCTGACCCAGACCAGCGTGGCCAGCCCTGCCGTGCCGTGAGTTTCGGGCAGGCAACCGAGCACGCGGTAGGTCGCTGCGATGTCCTCGAACGGGCGACGGGCCTTGGCCCCGTGGGAGACGGCGAACTCGTGGCTCGCGAAGAGCGCGCGCAGAACGACGTCGATGCGGGTGCCGCTGGCCAGGTAGTTGTGGGCGAGGCGGTGGACGAGGGCCGCGGAGGGCGCGTCACTGACGAAGCGCACCGCCAGCCGCGTGGCCACGTTCGCCGCTGTCGCCGGGTGGTGGGCCAGGTAGTGCAGGTAGGACTTCAGGACCTCGGGGCCCGCTCCGGGGCTGGCGTTCGCAGCAGACCAGCCCAGAACCCGCAACGGCCCGACGTAGTGCAGCTCCGGGCGGTAAACCATGGCGCCGTGAGGCCCGACCGACAGTCCGGTGAGCACCCTGGCCGACGCCTTGACGTCGGCTTCGGAGAAGCCGGACGCCAGGCCCACGGTGTGCAGCTCGAGCAGCTCGCGGCCGAGGTTCTCGTTGGGCGCCGCCGCCGTCGACTGGTCGGCGGAGAGGAACTTCAGCATCGCCGGATGCTTCACCACGGCGGACAGCAGGTTCTCGAAGCGGCCGAGGGCGTTCGGCCGTACGGCGTCGTGGTCCAGGGAAGCCCTGCAGTCCCAGAGGTCTGGGCCGTTGAAGACACTGAAGTGATCGGCCCAGGTGGAGGTCATCATCTCCTGCAGCTGTCTGCTGCTCCACACTGCCCGGCCGATGGTCAGGGCGGTCAGGTCCGTGACGCAGGCGAACTTTGCGGCGCCGGACAGGCTCGACCGTCGCTGTTCCGTGGTGAGCGCGAGGCGTGGGAACCTCTTGACCAAGCGGTCACCCAGGGGATCGGCGAGTGTGCCTGGGCGCAGCTGCCGGTCCAGCCAGCGTCGGGTTCCGAGCCGGGACAGCTCTGCGAGGGATGCGGGTGTCGGGCCGAACGTGGCTCGGCGGAGCAGGTGAAGATGCTGTGGCGTCGGCAATGCAGTCACAAGCGGCTACCTCGGTGCGTTGGGGACCACAAGGTCTTGGGCGGCACCATTGCCATGATACTGAACCGGACATTTCGCCGGGTTACCGTTGTGCCAACGGCTCGCCCGGACTTGGCAAAAACCCTTGCGCTAGCGGCTCATCCGGCTTTCACGCTGCGGACGACGACCTGGAACGCCCGCGTCTGAGCCGGCCGCTGACGGACCGTCCCGGCGAAGCGCAGCCGATACGTCCCGGTCCCCGTGAGCGTACGTACGGTCGTCGCGTGGCCGGACTTGTCGCTGCGCAGGTTCTTGACGGCCACCCACCGCTTGGCCACGAGGCGCTGCAGGGTGACCTGCTGGCCCGCGAACGGATGGCCTGCCGCCATCAGCTTCACGCTGATCCGCACCTTGTGACCCTTGATCACCTTTGTTGCCGACACCCAGGAGGCGATGCCGGTGGGGAAGGTCGTAGCGACCGGCGCCGCGCTCACCGGTGCGGTCGTGGGCGGTGCGGTCGTGATGGGTGCGGTCGTGATGGGTGCGGTCGTGGGCGGTGCGGTCGTGGGCGGTGCGGCCGGTCCGGTCTCGCCCACCGTCCCGCCGGGAGCGGCCGTGGTGCCACTGCCAGGCAGCGCGT
>JAWWOL010000501.1:0-6202 GCA_033851695.1 Frankiales bacterium | reverse complement strand
ACGACGTCTCCACGACGTAGAGCCCACCGAGGACGACGAGCAGCAGCTCGGTGTGGGTGGTCATCGCCAGACCGGCCAGCGCGCCGCCGAGTGCGAGCGAGCCGGTGTCGCCCATGAAGATGCGCGCCGGCGACGCGTTCCACCACAAGAACCCGAAGCACGCGCCCATCGCGGACGCGGAGATGATGGCGAGGTCGAGGGGGTCGCGGACGTTGTAGCAGTTGGTGACCGGGTCGATGTTGACGCAGTTGTTGCCGAACTGCCAGAACGCGATGATCACGTAGGCGCCGAAGACCATGCAGGATGCGCCACTCGCGAGGCCGTCGAGACCGTCGGTGAGGTTCACCCCGTTCGACGTCGCCGTCACCATCAGGTAGGCGAAAATGACGAAAAGCACCGCGCCGAAGTCCAGCCCGTAGTCGCGCACGAACGACAGGTGCGTGGAGGCGGGCGCGAGATGGTGTCCGTTGAGAAAGTGCGTGGCGAGGACGCCGAAGCCGAGAGCGACCACGGCTTGACCGCCGAACTTCGCCGTCGCGGTCAGCCCGAGGCTGCGTTGCTTGCGAATCTTGATGAAGTCGTCCACGAAGCCCACGGCACCGAGCCCGGCCATCAGACCCAGCACGAGCAGGCCGGAGGCAGTGAAGCCGAGCAGGAAGACCCCATGAGCGACGAGGTACCCGATGACGGTGGCCGCGATGATGACGGTGCCGCCCATGGTGGGGGTACCGCGCTTCGTGTGGTGTGACGTCGGGCCGTCGTCACGGATCAGCTGACCGTAGCCGCGGTTGCGGAAGAACCGGATCGCGAACGCGGTGCCAACGACCAGCTGGCCGACCAGCTTGGCGCCCGAGGTCAGCCCCAGGCTGCGGTTGCGGCGGATCTTGATGAAGTCGTCGAGGAACCCGACGATGCCGAGGCCGGTCATCAGCCCGAGCACCAGCAACGCGGACGCGGTGAATCCGCGCAACGAGAACAGGTGCGCGCACAGGTAGCCGACCAGCGTCGCAGTGATGATGACGGTGCCGCCCATGGTGGGGGTACCGCGCTTCGTGTGGTGCGACGTCGGCCCGTCATCCCGGATCAGCTGCCCATAGCCGGCGTTGCGGAAGACCCGGATGGCCAGCGGCGTGCCGACCAGGCAGACCGCGAGGGAGACCATCGCGGCATAGAGGACGGAGATCATCGGGCTGCTCCCGCAGTCACGTCGGCGAGCAGTTCCGCCGCCAGCTTGTCGAGGCCGGCAGACCGAGAACCCTTGACCAGTACGACATCTCCAGGCGCAATCTCGGCCCGGAGCAGGGCGAGCGCCGCCGGCAGGTCGGGCGCGACCACTGACTGCTGGTGATCTGCTCCGACGGACACGGCTCCAGTGTGGAGGGCTGCCGCCGCTTTCCCGACCGCGACAAGCCGGGACACCCCGAGCTGCCTTGCCAGGGCGCCGATCTGGGCGTGCGCATCGGCCGAGACCGCACCCAGCTCGGCCATCTCGCCGAGCACCGCCCAGCTGCGCCGCCCGCCGGCCAGGGAGACCAGCGTCTCCAGCGCAGCGCGTACGGACTCGGGGTTGGCGTTGTAGGCATCGTTGACGATGGTCACCCCGTCGGCCCGTTCGGCGACCTCCATCCGCCAGCGGCTGCGCGGCACGGCGGCGGACAGCCGTTCGGCGATGTCGCCCACCGGGACACCCAGCTCGAGCGCGACAGCCGCAGCAGCGAGGGCGTTGGAGGCCATGTGTGAGCCGAACAGCCCGAGCCGCACGACCGCCTCGCCGGCCCGTGTGACAAGGGTGAACCGTGCCCGGCCGGCCTCGAGGTGCAGTCCCTCGGCCCGCACCTGCGCACCCGTCCCGTACGTGACCACGCGCGCCCTGCCGACGAGGGCGGCCATCGCGGCGACCCTGGGGTCGTCGGCGTTGAGGACGGCGACGCCGTCCGCGGCGAGGGCCTGGACGAGCTCCGCCTTGGTGGCGGCGATGGCTTCACGGCTGCCGAACTCGCCGAGGTGGGCGACCCCGACGTTGAGCTCGACGGCGATGTCCGGCCGGGCGATGGTGCACAGGTAGGCGATGTGGCCAGGGCCGCGGGCGCTGTACTCGAGCACCAGGAACCGGGTCGACTCGTCGGCCCGGAGCACGGTGAGCGGGTGCCCGATCTCGTTGTTGTAGGACCCGACCGGCGCGACCGTGGGACCCAGCGGCTCGAGCAGTCCGGCCAGCAGGTCCTTGGTCGTGGTCTTGCCCGAGGAGCCGGTGATGCCGACGACCGTGACGTCCGGCAGCGACTCCAGCACCGCGTGGGCGAGCCGGCCGAGAGCGACCGTGACGTCCGGCACGACCACCGCCGGCACCCCGACCGGGCGGGCGGCGAGGACACCGGCAGCCCCTGCCGACGCCGCGTACGCATGCCCGTCGACGTGCTCGCCGGCCAGCGCGACGAACAGCGAGCCGGGCCCGGCCGTACGGGAGTCGATGGTCACCGAGGTCACGGAGGTGACCGAGCCATCGCCGTCGACCACCACACCCCCGACAGCGGCCGCGACCTGGTCCAGCGTCATCGTGATCATGAGGGCGCCCAGGTGGAGCGCAGGCTCTCGGCGAGCACCGTCCGGTCGTCGAACGGGCGGACCACGCCGCCGGACTCCTGCCCAGCCTCGTGCCCCCGGCCGGCGACGACCAGGGTGTCGCCGGCGCGGGCCAGGGCGACCGCGGCGGCGATGGCGGCCCTGCGGTCCGGCTCGACCACCAGCTCTGCCCCCCGGCCGACCGCGTGGGCGCCGCGCTCGACCGCGGCCAGGATCTCCAGCGGGTCCTCGGAGCGCGGGTTGTCCGTGGTCAGGACGGCGATGTCGGCACCGCTCGCGGCGGCCGCCCCCATCAACGGCCGCTTCGTACGGTCGCGGTCGCCGCCTGCGCCGAGCACGACGATCAGCCGGCCCGGCGTCAGCTCGCGCAACGAGGACAGCAACGTCTCGATGGCGTCCGGGGTGTGCGCGTAGTCGACCAGCGCGGCGAAGGGCTGACCTGCATCGATGCGCTCCATCCGGCCGGGAACCCCTGCCAGGGCCGCGACCCCTCGTACGGCGAGGTCGACATCGACCCCCGACACGACGACGGCGACCAGGGCTGCCAGGGCGTTGGCCACGTTGAACCGGCCAGGGAGGGCCACCTCGGCGGCCACGTCGACCCCCGGACCGACGACCCGGAACGAGCTGCCCGCCGCACCCGCGACGACGTCGACGGCGCGCCAGTCTGCGTCGGCCCCGGCGGTGGAGTAGGTCGCGCAGGGCTGCCCGGCCAGCCGCTCGGCCAGGACCCGGCCGTGCCGATCGTCGACGTTGATCACCGCGTAACGCGAACGGGCCGGCCCGAACAGCAGGGCCTTCGCCTCGAAGTAGGCCTCGAGGTCAGGGTGGAAGTCGAGGTGATCCTGCGAGAGGTTGGTGAAGACAGCGACGTCGTAGGCGATGCCGTCGACCCGGCCCAGGGCGAGGGCGTGGCTGGACACCTCCATGACGGCGGACGTCACGCCGCGCTCGCGCATGACGGCGAGCAGCGCCTGCAGGTCGGTGGCCTCCGGGGTGGTCCGCACGCTCGGCACCACCTCGCCGGCGATCCGGGTCTCGACCGTGCCGACCAGACCGGTGACCTCGCCCGCCGCGCGCAGTGCCGCGTCGATGAGATAGCTCGTCGTCGTCTTGCCGTTGGTGCCGGTGACGCCGATCAGCCGCATCCCGGCCGAGGGATCCCCGTACACCCAGCCGGCAACCCGCCCCGCGACCTCCCGGGCGTCGGAGACGACGATCACGGGCACGGCCAGCCCGGACGCCAGCTCGGCGCCCTCCGCGTCGGTGAGCAATGCCACCGCCCCCGCCGCGACCGCCTCCGCCGCGAACCGGGCCCCGTGCGCGCGCTCACCGGGCCGGCCGAGGTAGAGGTCGCCGGGCCGTACACCGTGCGAGTCGTGGCTGATCCCGTGCAGCACGACACCGGTCATCGACCCGGAGACCACCGGCGCGGAGCCGCGTACGAGCTCGGGCAGGACCCTGACCAGCTCGTCGAGCCCACGGGCGGCTCCGGTCGCCGGGCGCGGAGACCCGTGCCCTGGACCTGGAGCGGAGCTGGAAACCGACACGGGAGGCAAGGCTACCGTCAGGGGTAGGTGATCTTGACGGTCGGTGGGGTCGTGCCGGTCGGCGCGATGCCCTCCGCCGCGAGCGCGAAGGACATGACCTGCTGGAACACGGGTGCCGCGATCGAGCCGCCGAAGTGGCTGCCGGTGACCGGGTTCTGCAGGACCACCTCGACCACGAGCTGCGGCTTGTCGGCGGGCGCGAAGCCGACGAAGGACGCGGTGTAGCCGGTGTAACCGCCCTTGCCGTCCGCGCGCTGGGCGGTGCCGGTCTTGCCGGCGACCCGGTAGCCGGGGATCCGGGCCTGCGGCGCCGTGCCCTGGTCGGTGGTGACCGCCTCGAGCATGTCCGACACCTGCTTGGCCACCGAGGAGCTGACCACCCGGACACCCTTGGGCGCGGCAGCCGGCTGCGCGACACCGTTCGGTCCGGTCGTCGACTCGACCAGCTTGGGGGTCATCCGTACGCCGCCGTTGGCGATCGTCGCGTAGACCGAGGCGACCTGGAGCGCGTTGACCGAGATGCCCTGGCCGAACGCGATCGTCGGGAGGCTCGTGTTGGACCACTTGGCCACCGGCAGGAGAACGCCCTTGTTCTCCCCCGGCAGGCCCAGGCCGCTGAGCTGGCCGAAGCCGTACTTCGACATGTAGTCGTAGAGGTGCTGCTGGCCGAGCTTCTGGGCGATCTGGATGGTCCCGATGTTGCTCGACTTGGCCAGGACACCGGCCACCGTCAGGTGCTCGAGGGGGTGCACCTCGGCGTCGTGGAAGAGGTGACCCCCTGCCAGGTAGGTCGGCGGCACGTCGACCGGGCTCTCGGGCGTGATCAAGCCCTCCTGCATGGCCGCCGACAAGGTGATGACCTTGTTGACGCTGCCCGGCTCGTAGACGTCAGTGACCGCCCGGTTTCCGAGGTTGGCCTTGTCCGCTGCGGTGAGGTGGCTCGGGTCGAACGTAGGGGCGGTCGCCATCGCCAGGATCTCGCCGGTGCGGGGGTTCATCACGACGACAGTGCCGGAGGCCGCCCCGGTCTTGGCCACCTGCGTGGTGATCGCCTGCTGCGCCTCCCACTGGATGTCGCGGTTGATGGTGAGCGTGATGTTGCTGCCCTGGACCGCTGGCACCAGGCTCTGACCTGCCTCGGGGATGGTGGTCCCTCCTACCGACACCTGGACCTGCTGCTTGCCGTTCGTCCCGGACAGCTGCTTGTTGAACGCGTACTCCAGGCCGGCCAGTCCGGTCGGGCCGTTCGGGCCGGTCCCCGCGAAGCCGACGATGCTCGCCGCCACGTCACCGCCGGGGTAGAGCCGCTGCTGCTCCTGGCTGGACGCGATCCCCGGTAGCTTGAGGGCCGCGATCTGCGCGGCCACGGTGGGCGTGATCGAGTGCGCGAGGACGACGTACGAGGCCGGCCGGACCTTGGCCGGAGCCTTGCCCGTGGTCTTGGTCAGCCGGGTGGTGACGTCGGCGACGGTCATCCCCAGCATCGGGGCCAGGGTGGACGCGATCGACGCGACCGTCCACTTGCTGTTCTTCAGCGCGACGCCGGTGGCGACCTCGAGCGGGTCGGCACTGATCAGCCGGGCGTCGACGGACATCGCCAGCGGTGCACCGTTGCGGTCGTAGATCGCACCCCGCATGGCCGGCAGGATCCGGTCCGTCGTGCGCTGCTTCGTGGCCAGCGCCGCCAGCGCCTTCGAGTCGAACGTCTGCAGCTGCACCAGCCGGGCACCGAGCAGGCAGAGCAGCACCACCAGGAAGATCAGCGCACGGCGGATCCGCTGGGCGGGCCGGGCCAGTGCGAGTCGCTGGCGCGGCGGCCGAGGCTGGCGTACCGGACGGGGCTGCCGTACCGGCCGCGGCGGAGCGGTCCGGACGGCTCTCTGCGCCGGCCGCCGCGCCTGCTGCGGTCGGCGGGGGGCCTCGCGCTCCGTGGTGCTGCGCCGCTGCGTGCCGGCGGGGACCTTGGCACGAGCCGGTGTACGCGACCGCGCCGGGGCCGGGCGCTGCGAGGACCGACGGTCCGGAGGTGGCGTCACGGCGTGCCCTTCGGCGGAGTGGTCGGGCCGGTC
>JAWWOL010000496.1:0-4556 GCA_033851695.1 Frankiales bacterium | reverse complement strand
ACGGCGGCCGTACGGTCGAGGTCCTCAACACCGACGCCGAGGGGCGGCTGGTGCTCGCCGACGCGCTTGCCTACGCCGACGCCACGCTCGACCCGGACGTGCTGGTCGACATCGCGACGCTCACCGGAGCCGCCTCGCTCGGGCTCGGCAAGCGGCACGGAGCACTGTTCACCAACCGCGACGGGCTGGCGTCAGCGTTGACCACCGCCGGCGACGTGGCGGGGGAGCGGCTGTGGCGGATGCCCCTGGTGGAGGACTACCGCTCGGCCCTCGACTCGCCGGTGGCCGACCTGCGCAACATCGGCGATCCCGAGTCGCACTTCTCCGGTGGGGCGATCACGGCGGCGCTGTTCCTGCGTGAGTTCGTCGGCGACCGGGCGTGGGCTCACCTCGACATCGCCGGCCCGGCCCGTGCGGACAAGGACGAGGACGAGCTGACCAAGGGCGGCACCGGCTTCGCCGTACGCTCGCTGCTGCGGTGGCTGGAGTCCGGCGCCCGCTACTGACCCCCGGTTCGTGGAACATCCTGTGTGCCCAGGCACACAGGATGTTCCGCAAACTGGTTGTCCCCAGGCGGGCGATTCGTCCACAGGCACGTGATCGGGCTCGTCTGCGGCGCCGGGAAATCGTCACGATGCCCGGGTGAGCGACGAAGTGGCACCCCCGCGCGTGGTCAGTCGGCGTGCGGCTCTGCGCGAGGGCATGACGGACGACGCCATCAAACACCGGTTGCGGACCCGCAGGTGGCAGAGTCTGTTCCCCGGCACCTACGCCCCCTTCAGCGGGCCGGTTCCGCGCGAGGTGTGGTTCGACGCCGCGGTCCAGTACGCCGGGGCGGGCGCAGCGTTGAGCCACCAGACCGCCGCGTTCCTGCAGGGTTGGCGCGAGGACAGCGGCATCATCCACGTCACCGTGGCTGCCCGCCGCCGGGTTGATCCGCAGCCGGACCTGCACATCCACCGCACCCGACACTGGTCCGCGCAGGAGATCGAGGCGACGTTGCTGCCTCGCACCACGCCCGAGCGGACGTTGCTCGACCTCGTGGCGGCATCCGAGCGGGACAAGCTCGCCGGACTGGTGACCGACGTGATCCGTAGCCGCTTGACGACCTCCGAGCGGGTGCTGGCCGCAGCTATCCTGCGGCCGAAGCAGCGGCACCGACGGCTCCTCGTCGAGATGGTGGCTGAGGCTGCTGGCGGCATCGACTCCGCGCTCGAGCTGGCCTTTGCCAAGGTCCTGCGACGCCATGCCCTGCCGGAACCCCGTCGCCAAGTTCGCGAGGTGCTGCTGCTCCGAGGACGGGCGATCCGCCTGGACACGCTCTTCGACCCGTACGAGGTGGTGGCGGAGCTGGACGGGCGCCTCGGTCACTCCACGGCCGCAGATGTTGCGCGCGACCAGGCTCGCGACAACGCCCATGCCCTGAGCGGGCGCATCCCGCTGCGCTTCGGCTGGGTCCGCGTCATCGGCGATGGCTGCGAGGTCGCGGCCGAGGTCGCCACGGCTCTCAGCTCCCGCGGCTGGCCCGGCCTCCCGCGAGTCTGTGGGCCTTCCTGTGCGCTGGGACACACAGAAAGTTCCACGAACCGGGCTTACAGGAGGGAGGCGTAGAGCTGGCGGGTGCGTTCGGCGATCGCCGGCCAGCTGAAGTGCTGGACCGCCCGCTCGCGCCCGGCCCTGCCCATCAGCTCGCGTCGCGACGGGTCGGCCAGCAGCCCGTTGACCGCGTCGGCGATCGACAGGGCGAACGCGGCGGGGTCGCGCGGAGCGCCGTACGGGTCAGCGGGGTCGGGGTCGATGGGTACGAGCACGCCGGTGGAGCCGTCGGCCACCACCTCGGGGATCCCGCCGGTCGCCGTCGCCACCACCGGGGTCTCGCAGGCCATCGCCTCGAGGTTGACGATGCCCATCGGCTCGTAGATCGAGGGGCAGACGAACACGCTGGCGGCGCTGAGGAACTGGACCGCCTCGGCCTTGGTGACCATCTCGGGGACCCACACGACTCCGGTACGGGAAGCCTGCAGCCCCGCGATCGCCGCCCCGACCTCGGCCTCGATCTCCGGCGTGTCCGGTGACCCGGCGAGGAGCACCAGCTGCGCGGACGGGTCGAAGGCATGGGCGGCGGCCAGCAGGTAGGGCAGCCCCTTCTGCCGGGTGATCCGGCCGAGGAACAGCACCGACGGCCGCGAGGGGTCGACGCCGTAGCGCTCCAGCGCCGACACGTCGGTCGTCGGCGCGTACTCCGCCGTGTCGATGCCGTTGTGGATCACCGACACCCGGGCCGGGTCGACGGCGGGGTAGCAGCCGAGGATGTCGGGCACCATCCCGGCGGACACGGCGATGACCGCGGCCGCGTTCTCGATGGCCGACTTCTCGCAGTACGACGAGAGCGCGTAGCCGCCGCCCAGCTGCTCGGCCTTCCAGGGGCGCAGGGGCTCCAGCGAGTGGGTCGTCACCACATGAGGTACGCCGTGCAGCATCGAGGCCGTGTAGCCGGCGAAGTTGGCGTACCACGTGTGCGAGTGGACGAGGTCGACCCCCACGACGGCGGAGGCAATGGACAGGTCCGTCGACATGGTCAGCAGCGCGGCGTTCGCGCCCTCGGCGACCAGTCGTGGATCCGGCCGGTGCGCCTGCGCCGCCGGACGGTCTGCACCGAAGCAGTGCACGTCCACCTCGAGCGGCGGGGAGGTCAACGCGCGCAGCTCGCGGGCGAGGTACTCCACGTGGACTCCGGCACCGCCGTAGACCTCCGGCGGGTACTCGCGGCTCAGCAGGGCTACTCGCATGGGCCGACCCTAGCGCCACGCACACAGCACTGGCATCGAAGACATGGCCGGGTCTGGCCGCAGGGCATATGGTCTGGCCATGGCGAACGGAAAGCGCGTCCTGGCGATCGTCCTGGCGGGTGGTCAAGGCAACCGGCTGCTGCCCCTGACGGCCGACCGGGCGAAGCCCGCGGTGCCCTTCGGCGGCATCTACCGGCTCATCGACTTCGTCCTGTCCAACCTGGTCAACGCCGGGTTCCTCAAGATCGTCGTGCTGACGCAGTACAAGAACCACAGCCTCGACCGGCACATCACCCAGACCTGGCGGATGTCCACGCTGCTGGGGAACTACGTCACGCCCGTACCCGCTCAGCAGCGGCTCGGCCCGCGCTGGTTCTCCGGCTCGGCCGACGCGATCTACCAGAGCCTCAACCTGGTCTACGACGAGCAGCCGGACTACATCCTGGTCTTCGGCGCCGACCACATCTATCGCATGGACCCCCGGCAGATGCTCGACGCGCACATCGAGTCGGGTGCGGCCGCGACGGTCGCCGGCATCCACGCGCCGCTCAAGGAGGCCCACCAGTTCGGGGTGATCAAGACCGCCGCGGACGGCAGGGCCATCGCCGAGTTCCTCGAGAAGCCCAAGGACACCACCGGCATCGCGCTGCCCGGTCACCCCGACGAGATCTTCGCCAGCATGGGCAACTACTGCTTCACGACGTCGGCGCTGCTCGAAGCGGTCAAGAAGGACGCGTACGACGACAGTTCGGCGCACGACATGGGCGGCAACATCGTGCCGATGTTCGTGGGGCACAACGACGCCCAGGTCTACGACTTCGACGCGAACCAGGTGGTCGGCGCGACCGAGCGGGACCGCGGCTACTGGCGGGACGTGGGGACGCTCGACGCCTACTACGAGGCGCACATGGACCTGATCTCGGTCCACCCGGTGTTCAACCTCTACAACCATGACTGGCCGATCTACACCCACCACCGGCCGTTGCCGCCGGCCAAGATCGTCCACGACAACACCCGCGTGGTCGACTCGATGCTGAGCAACGGCGTCATCGTCGCCGACTCGCTCGTGGCCGGTTCGGTGCTCTCGCCGGGGGTGCGCATCGACGAGAAGGCCGAGGTCATCGGCAGCGTGCTGATGGACAACGTGCACATCGGTGGTGGCTCGATCATCCGCAACGCCATCCTCGACAAGAACGTCGTCGTCCCCGCCGGTGCCCGGATCGGCGTCGACGTCGAGCTCGACAAGGCCCGCTTCACCGTGAGCGACAACGGGATCGTCGTCATCGGGAAGAACACCGCGATCGACGTGTGAGCTCAGGTACGGGGGGTCAGCGCCAGCCCCGCGACGGCGCTGAGCCCGCCCCACAGCGCGGCGGCGAACACCGTGCTCCGGACGTCGAGGCCGGCGCTTCCCGTGAGCACATCGGCTCCGAGGTGACCCGAGAACCGCAGCCGGCTCGCCTCGGCGAGGCCCAGCCAGAGCACCGCGTTGACCACCACCGCCCGGCCGAACTCCGCCCACGGCCGCGCCCCGGGCGGTGCGTCCCGCTGCTGTCGGCGGCCCGCGACGACGGCGGCGACCAGAGGTAGGACCACGAGGGCGTAGGCCCACGGCCAGGCGCCCCCGGTGATCAGCCCGATCCCGAGATCGCCTGACAGGAAAGGGATCGGCGAGCTCAGGTCGGCATCGAGCCGGCCGCCCAGGGAAAATCCGCCGAGCCACGCGGCACCATCGCCGAGCAGCCCTGGCACCGCTCCGAGGGTCGC
>JAWWOL010000493.1:0-5861 GCA_033851695.1 Frankiales bacterium | reverse complement strand
TGGCTCCGACCACGACCAGCGGCGTGACCCCGGGTGTCGGGCTCGCAGGCTTCTACGCCCAACGCGCCCACTGGCAGGCCTGCACCCAGTCCTTCGGCGCCGCCGACTTCGTCGACCTCCGCGGCTACCAGTGCGCGACCGTGCGGGTGCCGCTCGACTACCGGCAGCCGACGGGGCGGACGATCACCATCGGGATCGACCGGCTGCCCGCCTCCGGCTCGCACTCGCTCGGCTCGCTGGTCATCAACCCCGGTGGGCCCGGTGGCTCGGGGTTGGCTTACCTCACCGCCGCCGGCCGGGCGATCCCCGCCGCCGTACGGGCCAGGTTCGACATCGTGGGCTTCGACCCGCGTGGCGTCGGGGTCAGCGCCGGCCTGCACTGCCTGCCCACCGCGCAGCTCGATGCGATGGAGGCCGCGGACCCGATCCCCAGGTCGGCCGCCCAGGTCGCGGCCGCGGTGGCCCGGGCCGCGCGGCTCGCCGCCGGTTGCCGCACGACCGCCGGCTGGGAGCTCCCGTACCTCGGGACCACCTCCTCCGCCCGCGACCTCGACCTGATCCGCTCCGCCATCGGGGACAGCAGGCTGACCTACCTCGGCAAGAGCTACGGCACGCTGCTCGGCGCGGTCTACGCCGACGAGTTCCCCGGGCGGGTCAGGGCGCTGGTCCTGGACGGCGCGCTGCCCCCGGGCATCGACCCGGCAACCCAGTCACGCCAGCAGGGGGTGGGCTTCGAGGGTGACCTGCGCGACTTCCTGGCCGACTGCGTCCAACAGAGCACCTGTCCCTGGCACGGCACAGCCGCTCAGGCCCGTACCAAGCTGGATGCCTTGCTGGCCAAGGTTTCCGTGACCCCGTTGCCAACGTCCAGCGGCCGCCTGCTGCACGAGGGCGAAGCCGTGAACGGGTTGTCGGCAGCGCTCTACTCCACCGCCAGCTGGCCGGTGCTGCGGTCGGCGTTGGCGAGCGCCGAGACCGGCGACGCGACCCTGCTGCTCGGCTTGTCGGACGCCCTGTCCGGGCGGCACGCCTCGGGCTACGACACCGAGCTGAGCGCCTTCCCCGCCATCAGCTGCGCCGACGTCCCGGCCACCTACACGCCCGAGCAGGCTGCGGCGTACGCCGGCCAGTGGGCCAAGGCCTCCCCGCTGTACGGCCCGCTGGAGGCCTGGGGCCTGATCACCTGCGACGGCTGGGCCCGTACGGCGACCCCGCTGCCGGCCAGGGTCACCGCGCGGGCAGCTGCCCCGATCGTCGTGGTCGGCACCACGCGTGATCCGGCCACCCCGTACGCCTGGGCGCAGGACCTGGCCGGGCAGCTGGCGACTGCCCACCTGGTCACCTACGAGGGCGACGGGCACACGGTCTACGGCGGCGGCAAGAGCCCGTGCATCGACGCTGCGGTCAACGCCTACCTCATCGCAGGGACCGTTCCGCGGGCCGGTCTGCGCTGCGCCGGATAACGGTACGGCCGCTATCCACAGGTGCGCCGCTTATCCCTGTTGTCCCGGTTGGCCGAGGCCTACAGTGGCCTGGGGGCAGGCGGTTTGATCGTGGCAGGGTGTGAGCAGGGGGTGGGGTGTGACCGGTTCCCCGATGACGCGACCCGGTCGGCTTTTTGTCGCCCTCGTCGTCGCTGTGTCTGCCATGGTCGGCCTCGCCGGACCGGTTCAGGCGGCCCCGCCGACCGCCGCCGTCGACCTCACCTGCACCGCAGCCGTCTCGTACGGTGACGAGGTCGACTGCCGGGCGGCGAGCATCGATGCCAACGGCGACTACGGCACGCCGGGCACGTTCACCTTCGACCCGGCCCACGTGCTCCCCGCCACCTGGAGCGCCTCGACCTGCAGCGTCTCCAAGAGCGCCTGCGAGGTCAGCGCCGTGCTCAAGACCCCTGCGGGCGCGAGCCCGCGCACGTTCGCCTTCGTGGTCAACTTCGTCGGCCAGGACGGTTCGAGGTCGACCACCCGGGTCTCCGTCGACGTGAGCCTGCGGCCCACGGTGACCACGGTGACCTGCAACCAGACCGAGCAGGTGCCGGGCGGCACCGCGCACTGCGTGGTCGCGGTTGTCGACGAGCACTCCAGCCGACCGGCACAGCTGCCCAGCAGGGTGGCCGGCATGACCGCCTCGTCGTCGGACCGGGGTGACGCCATCGGCTATGACCGGCCGTCCGGCGACCGTTCGACCTGCGTCGCCCAGGTCGTCGCCGCGGACAACGCGCTCGAGTGCGGCTTCTCGGTGAGGGTGGGCCAGACCCGCGGGCTGCGGACCGTCTCCGCGAGATACGGCGGTGATCCCGCAGTCGACGAGCTGCCCAGCACCGGCACCGTCGTGATCGCCAACGGCGCGCGTTCTCACCCGGTGGTGGCCCTGGCCTGCCCGCCCAGCGTGCCGGCCGCTGCGCCGCAGACCTCCTGCACCGTGACCGTCTCGGGTGCTCGGAACGGCCCGGTGCCGACCGGCAGGGTCGAGCTCGACCAGGCCTACGGCCAGCCGTTCCCGTTCGACAGCGGCAACGACTGCACCCTCGTCAAGGGCACCTGCACCCTCGCGTACGAGGTCTTCGAGGGCACGCCGTCTCAGCCGCCGCCGCCGGTCCGCGCCCTCTACTCCGGCGACGGCAACTACCTGCCGGGCTCGGCCAGCCAGGTCGTGACGATCATCCCCACCGCTGCCGTGGCCACCCTGCGCTGCGACCAGACCACGCCGGCAGTCTCGACGTCGATGCACTGCCAGCTGTCGGTCTCGACCATCGCGCACAAGCCGGTACCGGTCGGACCGCTGGACGCGATCACCTTTGTCACCACCTCGGGCACGGTGACGTGTGACCAGCCGGCCGGGTACGGGTGCGGGCACGTCAACACGGCGACCGCGACGCTGTCCGGCTTCACGTTGCACGTAGGCCCCAACGGCGGGCCGCAGAGCGTGATCGGGAGCTATACGGGGGACCAGTTCGCGCTGATCGCGCCGGCCAGTGCGACGTTCGCCTTCACCCCACGCGGACCGCTGGCCAACAACGGCCCGCCGGTCGGGGTCAAGACGGTGACGACGACGACTGTCTCGTGCGGCCCGCCGGTCGCCTACCGGCACGCCGCGCGCTGCTTCGTCACCGTCAGGGCGCACGCCTCAGTGCCGCCCACCGGGACCGTGCGGCTCGCCCCGTCGGCCGGCGGGCACGCGTTCAGCGCCAAGACCTGCAGATTGAACGTCAAGGGCTGGTGCTCGGTCGCCGTCCTCCCTCACGCTGCGCCCGGCAGCCGGATCTCGGTGGTGGCGACCTACTCAGGCAGCGGCACCTTCCTGCGGTCTGTGGGCGTCAGCAAGCTGGCCGTACGCTCTGTGGCCACCTCGGTCACCGTCCGGTGCGCCCGCACGACGGTCCTCCGGGGTGCCACGGTGCACTGCCTGGGGGGTGTGCGGACTGAGTTCGGACAGGCTGCGGCCGTTCCGGCATCCCACCGGTCACAGGTCACGGTGACCGCGCACGGCGACCGGGTCAGGTTCGCCGGCGGCCGTTCCTGTGTCTGGAAGCGCGTGGGGCACACCTTGACCTGCGCGTTCTCGGTCACGGCCGGCCGGGTGACGGGGACCCGGACGATCCACGTCTACTACGCCGGAGCGGCCGCGGTGCGTGAGTCGGCCAGCAAGGGCTCGACGAAGTTGACGGTCACCACCGCCCGCTGACCGGGAGGGTCAGGCGTGCAGGCCGCACTCGACCTTGCCGCTGCCGGCCCACCGGCCGCTGCGGGGGTCGTCGCCGGGGGCCACCCGGCGGGTGCACGGCGCGCAACCGATCGACGGGTAGCCGTCGTACTGCAGCGGGTTGATCAAGATGCCACGGTGGGCGATGTACTTGTCGAGCTCTTCGTCATCCCAGGCGACGATCGGGTTGATCTTGACCATCTCGCGCTTGGCGTCCCACTCGACCGCCTTGGCGTTGCGTCGGGTGACAGCCTCGACCCGGCGCAGGCCCGAGATCCAGGCGGTGTAGGGGGCCAGCGCGTCCTCGAGCGGCTTGACCTTGCGCAAGGCGCAGCACTGGTCGGGGTTGGTCCGCCACAGGTCCCTGCCGTGCTGCGCGTCCTGCTCGGCCACCGACTGCTTGGGGGTGATGTTGAGGAAGGTGACCGGGTAGGCGGAGCTGACCGCGTCGCGCATCCCGATGGTTTCCGCGAAGTGGTAGCCGGTGTCCAGGAAGACGACGTCGATGCCGGGCCGTACGCGGGACGCGAGGTCGACGGTGACCGAGTCCTGCAGGGAGGTGGCGACGACCAGGCCGTCACCGAAGGTCTCAGCCGCCCACTCGAGGATCTCGATCGGGGTGGCACCCTCGAGCCGCTCACCGGCCCGGGTGGCGAAGTCGGCCATGGCGGCGGTGTAGTCGACCAGCTCGGCAGTCATGGCGTCCTCCTCTCGCTTGCGCGATGTGCGCGATGTGTCTGTCACTTGTTCGGCGGGTCTTGCCCTTGAGTCAAGATCGCTCAGGCGGCAACCGGCACGAAGGGGCGGAGTATTCCGGCCCGGGCGGTGCGAGCAGGTGGGGCTGCGGGAGCCCGGTCAGCGGCCGAGGCGACAGGCCGCGCTGGTGACACGCTGAAGGTCGACGTGCAGGCGCGCGACGAGCATCAGGTCGATCACCTGTCCAATCTCACACGTGCGGGTAGGGATTGTCCAGGAGTGGCACCCCGCGTATCACCTCCTGAGACGTGGGACGGACCATCCGCGGACCCTGGTGCCGGTCGACGCCGTACGCTGGGAGGGCTGGGCCGCATCCTCGCCCGCCCGCCCAGCCGTCCCCTTCGAGGAGCCCGACCCATGGCACGACCGACCCGTCCCACCGGCGCTGGCCAGTGGGCGATGGGACACCGCGAGCCGCTCAACGCCTCCGAGCAGATGAAGAAGGACAACGACGGGCTCGACGTACGCGCCCGGATCGAGAACATCTACTCGGTCCGCGGGTTCTCCTCGATCGACGGAGCCGACCTGCGCGGGCGGATGCGCTGGTGGGGTCTCTACACCCAGCGCGCCCCCGGCATCGACGGCGGCCGGACCGCCCTGCTCGAGCCCGAGGAGCTCGAGGACTCGTACTTCATGATGCGGGTACGGATCCCCGGCGGCCGGCTGACGAGTGACCAGCTGCGCGTCGTGGCGGGCATCGCGACCGACTTCGGCCGGGACGTCGCCGACATCACCGACCGGCAGAACGTGCAGTACCACTGGATCCGGATCGAGGACGTGCCCGAGATCTGGCGCCGGCTCGAGTCGGTCGGTCTGTCCTCCACCGAGGCCTGTGGAGACACCCCGCGCAACATGCTCGGCTGCCCGCTCGCCGGCATCGACGAGAACGAGATCCTCGACGCCACAGCGGTTCTGGCCGAGGTCAACGCTTTCGCCGAGGGCAACAAGGAGTTCTCCAACCTGCCCCGCAAGTGGAAGACCGCGATCAGCGGTTGCGTGTCCCACTGCACCGTGCACGAGATCAACGACGTGTCCTTCGTCGGTGTCCGACGCGAGGACGGGAGTGTCGGTTTCGACCTGTGGGTGGGCGGCGGGCTGTCGACCAACCCCATGTTCGCCCGCCGGCTCGGCGTCTTCGTCACGGCAGAGCAGGTCAAGGACGTCTGGGCCGGCGTGACGTCGGTCTTCCGCGACTACGGCTACCGCCGGCTCCGCACCCGTGCCCGGGTCAAGTTCCTGATGGCCGACTGGGGTCCGGAGAAGTTCCGCGAGGTGCTCGAGAAGGAATACCTCGGCTACGCGCTGCCGGACGGTCCCGCCGCCGAGCCGGTCGGCTCTGGGTCGCGTGACCACGTCGGGGTGCACCGGCAGAAGGACGGCAAGTTCTACGTCGGCGTCGC
>JAWWOL010000491.1:0-20125 GCA_033851695.1 Frankiales bacterium | reverse complement strand
TGATCGGCCACGCCGGGCGCGCTTTGGTGCACCCAGGCGACGTGCGCGGTGCCGTCAGATGCGACGGCGATATCGGAGTATTCGCCGTGGCCGACCACGAAGTGCGCGTTCTTGGGCGCGGCCGCCGAGGCCGTGGACGGCGCAAGCGGGGTCACCACCACGGCGGCGACCGCCAGCACCGATGCAGCGTTGCGCCGCCACGAACCGGACTTTAACCGAGCACGCATGATCCCCAACCCCCACCATCATCCCGGCCCGACCCGCTCGGGCACCGCATATCTTGCACCCTCTGGTGCCCCTGTTGGCTAGTCGCGCGCGGGAACCGACAACATGGCCCGCGTCGACGCCCAGCCCTCGAGGCCAGGGTCGAGCCGCCGTACGTCGGCCGGCTGCCGCAGACGGTGCCAGCCCGGGCCGCTGGCAACGCGACGCGGATCGCCGGCAGCGGCCGACAACCGTTCGACGGCTCCCCCTAGCACGCTGTCGAGGCCGGCGGCCTCAGCGGAGAGCCACCCCGGCGCGGGCAGTCGGGCAGCGAGCGCCACCAGCTCGCCGATGTCCGTGCTGCTGACGGCAACCTCTGCCGAACCGAGAGCCCGGAAAAGCTTGCCGAGCAGCAGCCCTGGCAGGTCGGGGGCGTCACCGGCCACCACGGCCGCTGCGTCGGCTCCCCCGGCCGCAGCGAAGGCCAGCCCGGCCAGCACCGCCGAACCTGCCGAATCAGGCCCCTCGCCGGAGGGCGCCTCCGCCAGCGGCGTCCCCGGCCAGCAGAGCCCGGCCACGTCGTCGGCCCAGCGCACGTCGTCGCCGGGGCGGACCAGGACCGCAGGGGTCACGATGCTCAGCTCACCCACCAGCTCGATGACGTCCTCGCACATCGCCAGCGCATAGGCCCGGCCGTCGATCCCCGGCGGCGCAGCCCCAGCCGCAGCGGCGTCCGCCAGCACGACCGCCCAGCGGATGGCACCGTCTGGTGAGGTCTCGCTCACGCCGCCGGACCCTCGCGGACGTCGTCATCGAGCAGCCCGCCCGGGTCCTCGTCGCCGTCGACGTCCGGCGCCAACTCGAGGCCGGCAGCCAGCGCGACACCTTCGAGGAAGCCGCGCGCCCGCTCCGTACGGGGGTAGAGCTCGACCAGCTCCCAGAACCGTGGTCCGTGACCCGGGACGAGCAGGTGGGCCAGCTCGTGCACCAGCACGTAGTCGATCACCCAACCGGGCATGCGGCGGAGCTTGTCGGACAGCCGGATCGTCCGGTCGGCGGGCGTGCACGACCCCCACCGGGTGTTCTGGTTGGTGACCCATCTCACGTTCGCGGGCCTGGCACGGCCGCCGAGGTAGCGCCCGGACAGCATCCGGGCGCGCTCCGTCAGCTCGGCGTCGCCCACCTTGGTCCTGGCTTCGCGCTTGGCCAGCCGGGCCACCATGTCGCTGACCAGGCGCTGCTCCTCGCTCTGGGACAGCCCGGCGGGCACCCGCACGATCGTGCGGTCGCCCTCCCGGTGGGCCGACACCGTGCGCCGCCGGCGACGGCTGCGCACGATCTCGACCTGAGGCTCTGGTGCGCCGAACTCCGGCGGTGCAGGAAAGGTCATGACGACGACGCTAGGGCCCGTCACCAGTCAGCGTCCACCCGATCCACGACCTGGGGAAAACAGCACCCGCCGGGCACAACGGAACGTGTTCTCCACAACCGGTGGACAGCATCTACGCAGGTCACAGGCCTGCCCATCGGTCTTCCCCAGAACTATCCACAGCCTGTCCCCTCGGCGTCCACAGCGACACTCCGACTCGTCCCCACCCTGTCCCCAGCACTGTCCACAGCCCCGAACGGCCAGCCCTGCCGAAGTCGTTGACTACCCCCGGGGCCGCCCGTAGCGTCGCTGTCATCGCAGCCCCCGCCCTGGGGACGGTGCCGGCAAGGGGAAGGCCGGCGCCGCTTCCGGGGTCGGGGGTTTCGACTGTCCGGGGGCAACCGGAGGCACCCTGCACCGGCCGGGGCCGCCGGCCGCCAGCGGCTCGCCGACGGCGTGGCGAGCGTGAGAAGGCTCGGGTTCACGCTCGGAGTCAGCGTAGGGTGGGCCGCGCATCCCGACCAAGGCGCGCCTGTGCCGGAGCCTCTCCCAGACTCCGGCGATTTTCCGCCAGGCGCGAACCCTTGGGTAGGGTTGCCCCCGTCCTGGCCACGATCGGTGGCACCAGGCACCGTCGAGACCTGAAGGAGGACCACGTGGCTGAGACCTACGAGGGCTACTGCGTGAAGTGCAAGGAGAAGCGTGAGTTCCAGGGTGAGGTTTCCGTGAGCGACTCCGGTCGCCGGATGGCCAAGGGCACCTGCCCTGTCTGCGGCACGAAGATGAACCGCATTCTCGGCAAGGCCTGAATCAGCCCGCAGCTGGGCAGCACCACCACGTACGACGACTCAGGGGCGGCACCGTACGGTGCCGCCCCTGAGCCATGCCCGCCGTGCGCCCGCCTGTGGACAGCCGGGACACATGTGGACGACCCAGGCACGAAGGCCGCAGCGCTGCAAGGCTGTTCTCCGGACGAAGGAGGCAACCGTGCGACCCATGCTCAAGCCTGCGTTGGTGCCGATGTGGCGCAGCGAGAGCGCCCTGCAGCTCGGGCTCGACCCGGCGCATGCCCGCATCGTCGAGGGCTTCGACCGGACCGGCCGAGTGGTGCTCGCGCTGCTGGACGGCACCCGCGACGTCGACCAGATCCGCGCCGACGCCCGCGCGGCAGGGGCGAGCCGGGCCCGGGTCGACGCCGTGCTGCGCACCCTGAGCCGTTGCGAGCTGCTCGACGACGCGTCCCTGGACGCCGAGCCGTTGCGCGAGCTCGATGCCGCGTCCCGTGACCGGCTCGGTCCCGAGCTGGCCGCGCTGTCGCTGCTCCGCCCCGGGCCCGGCGACGCGCTGGCGACCCTCGGCCGACGCCGCCAGGCCCGGCTCGCCCTGGCCGGGCCGCCGGTCCTCACCGACCGGATCGTCGAGCTGCTCGACGCGGCCGGCGTCCCCCACGTCAGCGTCTACAGCTCGCTGTCGGAGCTGGCCCCCCACACGGTCGGGCGGCGCGCCCCCGACTTCGTCGTACTGGCAACGGTGGGCGTGCTCGACTTCGAGTCCTTCACTGTCCTGGACCACGTCACCATCCCGCACCTCGCCGTCTCCGTACGGGAGCTGACCGGCATCGTCGGCCCGCTGGTGATCCCCGGCCGCACATCGTGCCTGCACTGTCAGGAGCTGCAACGGGCCGACCGCGACCCGCGTTGGCCCAGCCTGGCGCTGCAGTTCCGGCAGGTGACCGACGGGCTGCGTTGTCCTGCCACCCTGGCGGCCATGGTCGCCGCCACGGCGACGGTGCAGGTCGTCAGCCACCTCGACGGCGACTCGCCGGCCACCATCGAGGGATCGCTCGAGGTGACGTTGCCGGACTGGAAGCTCCGCCGCCGGTCGTGGCGCCGGCACCCCGAGTGCCCGTGCGTGCTGTCGGAGGCGGGATGAGCCACGACGGTGGACCCGCCCACAACCCGGCACGCGACGCTCCGGCCCGGCATGATGGGGTGGTGACCGACATCCCCCGCCGCACCGTCTTCCGGACGGCCAAGATGGCCAGCCTGCCGCTGGGCGTGGCCGGCCGGGCCACCGTCGGGCTGGGCAAGCGGATCGGCGGCCGCAACGCCGAACTGGTCGCGACCGAGATGCAGCAGCGCACCGCCGAGCAGATCTTCAAGGTGCTCGGCGACCTCAAGGGCGGCGCGATGAAGTTCGGCCAGGCGCTCTCGGTGTTCGAGGCCGCCCTGCCGGACGAGCTCGCGGCTCCCTACCGGGCCGCCCTGACCAAGCTTCAGGAGTCGGCGCCGCCGTTGCCGGCCGCCAGTGTCCACCGGGTGCTGGTCGACCAGATGGGGTCCGACTGGCGCTCCTACTTCCAGTCCTTCGACGACACTCCGGCGGCCGCTGCGTCCATCGGTCAGGTGCACGCGGCGGTGTGGAGCGACGGCCGTCCGGTGGCGGTCAAGATCCAGTACCCCGGCGCGGGGCCGGCGTTGCTCTCCGACCTCAACCAGCTCGCCCGGCTGGCCCGGCTGTTCGCGGTGGTCTCCCCCGGCCTGGACATCAACCCGCTGATCAAGGAGCTCAAGGCCCGGGTCGCCGAGGAGCTCGACTATCAGCTCGAGGCAACCTCGCAGCAGGCCTTCGCCGCCGCCTACGCAGGGGACCCGGACATCCTGGTCGCACCAGTCGTCGCCTACACCCCGCGGGTCCTGGTCAGCGAGTGGATCGACGGCACGCCGCTGTCGGCGATCATTCGCGAGGGCAGCCAGGAGCAGCGCGACCGGGCGGGTCTGTTGTTCCTGCGCTTCCTGTTCTCCGGCCCGGGCCGCGCCCACCTGCTGCACGCCGACCCGCATCCCGGCAACTACCGGCTGATGCCGGACGGGCGCCTGGGTGTGATCGACTTCGGTGCCGTCAACCGGCTGCCCACCGGCCTGCCCGAGCCGATCGGGCGACTGTCCCGGCTGGCGCTGCAGGGCCGGGCCGAGGACGTGTTCGAGGGGCTGCGCCGCGAGGGCTTCGTCAAGGAAGGCGCGGCCATCGACGCTGAGGCGGTGCTCGACTACCTGCTGCCGATTCTCGTGCCGCTGCAGCAGGAGCGCTTCACCTTCAGCCGGGCCTGGCTGCGACAAGAGGCACTGCGACTGGCCGACCCGCGGTCGCCGGCGGCCGCCCTGGGCCGCCAGCTCAACCTGCCGCCGGCCTACCTGCTCATCCATCGGGTGACGATCGGCGGCATCGGCGTGCTCTGCCAGATCGGCGCCACCGTGCCGGTGCGGGCCGAGATGGCCCGGCTGATGCCGGGCTTCCTCGACGACGAAGGCTGCCTCCCTGATGGTTCGATGCCGCCAGACGACGTGGTGCACGCCCTGGACTGACCTGCCGCACCGCACCGAGCCGCCGCACGACGACGCCCCGGCACCGCACTGCTGCGGTGACCGGGGCGTCGAGGTGGGTGGTCGCGTTCGGGGCACCAGGGTCAGCGGGTGCTGCCGAAGGCCACGAACAGCCGGGCCCGCGATGCGGCTCGGGTCACCCGGCCGTGGTCACGCCGTGCGCGCCTGGCGCGGGCGATGCGGGCCCGCCGCATCACGTCCGCCTCGTCCAGGCGCTGGGCTATCCGCGCCCGCGCGAGATCTTCCTGCATTAGCAACATGGAACGACTCCTGGTCTGGAACGTGTCTGGGAATGTGTGGTGGGTGCCGGCGGTGGTCATGCGGCCACTGCCTGCTTGTCGGCTGGGCCGACCTCGGCCGAGGGCATGTCCTGCGGGGTTGCGGACGTCGCCGTGACGGTGGCCGCAACGGCAGCCGTCTCGAGGCTGTCCTTGCGGGGACGACCGCGTGGCCGCTTGCGGGCCACGACGACACCCTGCAGCACCAGCTGGCCGCCCCAGACTCCCCAGGGCTCGCGCCGCTCGAGTGCCCCTTCGAGGCACTCGGTCTGCACCGGGCAACCGACGCAGAGCGCCTTGGCGCGCTCGACATCAGCCGGGGACTCGGCGAAGAACAGCTCGGGGTCGGTGCTCCAGCATGGGAGCTCGACGCCGGTCCGTTCGACCAGCGCGAGAGCGCTGTCGTACATCTCGGCCACCTCCTGGCGACGTGGTGCTGTTGGTGGTGCGCAACTAGTGACGAATCTCGGTGGTTCGGCTCATCGGTCTCCCTCTGGACACAAGAAAGGCCGCGGATCCCGTGATCGGGTTCCGCGGCCTGGAGGACGTCCGGCTAGTGGTGGCTAGCCGGGCGGTGCTCCGGGTCGGTTCCCGAGCGGGGAGGCGTCATTTCGCGTGACGACGGGCTTGTCGGCCTGCTTCGGCGCGGTGGCGGCCTGCTTGTCGCCCGCGACGGCCGCGACCGTGGCGGAAGCCGCAAGGGTCGAAGCGGCGAACGGCATGGCAGCGAACGGGACGGTGGCGACTACGCCGGCGACGGCGTGCAGGGCGTCGGGCGCGACATGACCGCCGCAGTTGAAGCCCGCCATCGCGCGCCCGGTCATCGCGGTGAGCCCGCTGAAGCCGAGGGTGCCGGTCGCGCCGGCCGGAGGCAGATAGCCTCGCCAGCTCACGCCGACGGGGGAAATCGGGGCAACGGGCGGAGTGAGGCCTGCGGACGGCGCCGAGACGACGATGGTCTTCATGGCGCACCTCCCCGGCAGGCTGCGGCTGCTCGCGCAGCTCCCCCGGTCACCCTGCGTGCCGGTACACGCAGGTTAAAGCAGGCGCTGCTGCTGGGGCAACGTATTATTCGCGACGTTTTCGGAGGTCGTCGAAATGTCATCCTCCGGACGCCTGGCGGCGGCTTCGGGCCGCGTACCCGGCGTAGGGCACTATGGGAGGCATGGACCTGCTGACCAACGCGATCCAGCCCTACGCCTGGGGGTCCCACGCGGCCATCGCCGAGCTGCAGGGCAGGGAGCCCTCCGCCCGCCCCGAGGCCGAGCTGTGGATGGGTGCCCACCCAGGCGCCCCCTCGGGCCTCGACCGCGCGCCGACCCTGCTCGACGCCATCGAGCGAGCGCCCCGCGATGAGCTCGGCGACGCTGTGGTCGAGGAGTTCGGCGTCCGGCTGCCCTATCTGCTCAAGGTGCTGGCCGCCGACCACCCGCTCTCGCTCCAGGTCCACCCGAGCAGCGAGCAGGCGCGGGCCGGCTTCGACGCCGAAGAGGCGCGCGGCATCCCGCGAGATGCCGCCGACCGCAACTACCGCGACCCGTACTCCAAGCCTGAGCTGATCGTCGCGCTGACCCCGTTCGTCGGACTGTGCGGCTTCCGCGACGCCACCGAGCTGGCCGAGCTCCTGGACGAGCTGGCCATCCCAGCCCTGAAGGAGTTCGCCGACAACCTCGCGGCGCGTCCCGACGAGGCCTCGGTACGCGGCATGCTGGCGTCGCTCCTGCGCTGGCCCGCGCACGAGCGGGCAGCCCTGGTCGCCGAGGTCGTGCACGCCTGCGAGCTGCACGGCCCGGGGAGCCGGTTCGCCGCAACGTACGAATGGACGGCGCGGGTGGCCGGTGACTACCCCAGCGACACCGGCGTGGTCGTGGTGCTGATGCTCAACCTGGTCAGCCTTGCGCCGGGAGAAGCCATCTTCCTCCGGCCGCGGACGCTGCACGCCTACCTGAACGGTGTCGGCGTGGAGATCCTGGCCGGGTCCGACAACGTGCTGCGCGGTGGCCTGACACCCAAGCACATCGATGTCGACGAGCTGCTCGGCTTGCTCGAGTTCAGCCACGGGCCGGTGCAGCTGACCCAGATCGAGGACGTGTCGCCGGTCGAGCAGGTCTGGGTCACTCCGACACCGGAGTTCCGACTGTCCCGGCTGAGGCTGGCCGGTGAGCCGGTCCAACTCGAGGGCGGCCGACCGCAGATCCTGTTGTGCACGCAGGGATCCGTACGGCTCCAGGACGCCGGCCAGGTGCTGGACGTTCGCGGCGGGGAGTCGGTATTCGTCCCCGCGAGCTCCGCCGGCGTAGCGCTGACTGGCAAGGCGACGGTGTTCCGGGCCATGCCAGGCCTGTAACCGCGGCACGCCCGGACCGCGGTTGACACCCCGTGCACGCACTTCCGACTAGGGTCAGGCAGCACAGAGCGGGTCGGGCGGCACGGGGGGAAACGCATGCAGGTCAGGGCTGGATCAGGGTCATCCCTGGTAGTCGCGTGGGCGGGCACCCGCGAGGGTGGCCGTATGACCTGGACCTGCTCGGAGCAGTGCCGATGACCGGCGCGGGGCCGGCCGTCGACATCAGCGGCCTGCGCAAGAGCTATCGCAAGAACCTGCGCAGCAAGCCTCGACCGGCGCTGGACGGGCTCGACCTGCACATCGCGGCCGGCGGCAGGGTGCACGGCTTCCTCGGCCCCAACGGTTCCGGCAAGACGACGACGCTCCGTGTCCTGCTGGGCCTGGTCCGTGCCGATGCCGGCGAGGTGCGACTGCTCGGGCATCGCGTCCCCGACCAGCTGCCGATCGCCATGCCAGCGGTCGGATCGCTGATCGAGGAGCCGAAGTTCTTCCGCCCCTTCACCGGCCGGCGCAACCTGGAGCTCCGCGCCGACCTTGCAGCACTTCCCCGGACCCGCGTCGACGAAGTGCTCGAGACGGTCGGGCTGGCCGACCGCGCCGACGAGCGGGTCAAGGGCTACTCGCTCGGCATGCGCCAGCGGCTGGGGATCGCGGCGGCCTTGCTCAAGTCACCGAGCCTGCTGATCCTGGACGAGCCGTCCAACGGCCTCGATCCGGCCGGGATCCGGGAGATCCGCACCCTGATGCGCACGTTGGCCGACAGTGGCGTGACCATCCTGGTGTCCTCGCACCTGCTCGCCGAGGTCCAGCAGGTCTGCGACGAGGTCACCATCATCTCCCGGGGCCGGGTCGTCCGCAGCGGCCCCGTCGGCGACGTGCTCGCCCCGGACGGCACATCGGGACGACTGCGGGTGAGCGTCGAGGATCTGGCGGCCGCGACCGAGATCCTCGTAGCAGCAGGGCTTTCCGTACGCCGGGATGGTGCTGCTCTGATCGTCGAGGGAGCGCCGAGACCGGCGGACGTCACTCGGCTGCTCGCCGGGCAAGGCCTCTACCTGTCGGGGCTGCACGCGGAGACCGTCGACCTCGAGGATGTGTTCCTCGCCCTGACCGACGACAGCGACGATGCCGAGATCGCCGAGGTGCCGGCATGATGCGGCTGCTCAGGGTCGAGCTCGGACGGCTGCTTTCCCGCCGGCTGTTCCGCGCCGTGCTGATCGTCGGCCTGCTCGGAGTGCTCGCGGTGGACGGGCTGATCGCCGCCAATTCGAGCAACAACATCGCCGCCGCCAAGGTGCGGGCCGACGGCCAGCTCCAGCAGCAGTACCAGCAGTGCGTGGACAGCATCAGCACCACACCTGGCGGGGGCCCGACGCAGCAGGACTGCGACGGGATGATGCCGGCCGCGCAGCTGACGTCGTGCCTGGCCGCCGTCGCCCAGAACAACGTCAACGGTCCGACAGCCGAGGAGTGCCGCAACAACGGCGGCTCCAACCCGTACTTCGTCGACCCGCGCTTCCACTTTGCCGCCCACGCCAAGGATCTGCTGACCGCGTCGGCCTTCCTGCTCATGGCCGCTGGCCTCCTCCTCGCGGCCAGCTTCGTCGGCGCCGAATGGCAGTCGGGGACGTTCGCCTCACTGCTCACCTGGGAGCCGCGCCGGCAGCGAGTGCTGGCAGCCAAGCTGTTGACGCCGGTCATGGCCATCGCCATCACGGGTGCGGTGCTGATGGCGATCCTCGAGGCGGGCGCTGCCCTCGCTGCCGGCACCCGGGGGACCCTTGACCTGACGACCACGCACCTCATGGGACAAGTGGCGGTGATGGCCGCCCGGGTGCTCGGACTGGTGGCGCTGGTCACCCTGATCGGCGGTGCCATTGCGGCGTTCACCCGGCACACCGTCGCCGTCGTCGGCGTGGTTGCGGGCTACCTGATCGCCGGCGAGATCGTCGGCGGTATCGCCAGCAGGTGGTGGCGCAACCACGGGCTCGCCTCGCAGCTGCTGGCCTTCATCCAGGGCCGCTTCGTCTACTACGTCCAGCCACCACGGGGAGTCGACCCCTCGACGTGGCGGGGCGAACGCTACCTGCACGCCGGCTGGGCGTCGGTCATCATCCTCGCCGTCGCCCTCACGCTGGTCGGGGTGGCCTCGGCCGCCCTGAGCCGCCGCGACGTCGCCTGAACACGCCACACCTGACGGGCCGGCTCACTGCCCGACAGGGGCTGGTAGCCGGACCCCTTGCATGCCACCGTCGACGGCCAGGGCCGTACCAGTGGTGGAGCCGGCGGCCGGGCTCGCCAGGTAGCAGATCGCCGCGGCGATCTCGTCCGCGGACACCAGCCTGCCGGCTGGTTGCCGGGCCTCGAGCCAGGCCAGCTCCGCCACGGGGTCGTCGGACGCGCTCAGCAGTCGGCGTACCCATGGCGTGTCGACGGTGCCGGGGTTCACCGCGTTGACCCGGACTCCGTCCTGCACGAGGTCGGCAGCCATGGCAAGAGTCAACGACAGGACGGCCCCCTTGCTCGCGCTGTAGAGAGCCCGCTGCGGGAGCCCGGCTGTAGCAGCGATCGAGCAGGTGTTCACGATGGCGGCGCTGCCCGAGGCCCGGAGCGCCGGCAACGCCGCGCGGGTGACCCTGACGAGACCCAGGACGTTGACGTCGAGCACCCGCCGCCATTCGTCCAGTGGGTTGTCCTCGACACCGCCGCGGGCGCCCAGGCCGGCGTTGTTGACCAGGACGTCGAGCCCTCCGAGCTGAGCGATCAACCCAGTGACAGCGCTCTCGATACGGGCGTCGTCGGTAACGTCCGCCTGGGCGAAGAGAAAGCCGTCAGGGCCGGCGACCGCGGCGTCGATGACCGCGACGGTCGCGCCCAGGCGGCGGAGCATCTGCGCGGTGGCAAGGCCAATGCCGGAGGCACCCCCGGTGATCAGCGCGCGGCGGTGGGTGAACGGCTGTTCGGTGACGCGGTCCATGTCGCTCTCCTAGGTCGGGTCTTCGTGAAGGTACGTGCGGCGGCTGGGCATCGCGGGCGAGGATCGCCGCTTGGCGCTGTGCGATCTCTGGCCCAGGGCGATGCCACCGCAGATCAACAGTGCGCCGGCAACCTCGTTCCAGTGCAGGTGTTCACCGAGCACGGTGGTCCCGGCAACGACGGCGACAACGGGCAGGACGTAGGTCACGGAGCTCGCCACGCTGTCGCCGGCACTGGCGATGATCTGGTAGCTCAGGATGTAGGCCAGCCCGCTGCCCAGCACGCCCAACGCCAGCATGCCCACGACCACACTCGCCCGCCATGGGCGGTCCGGCGCGCCCCCCACCGCGACGAAGGGCAACAGCTGGGCGGTAGCGCACAGCAGCTGACCCGTGGCCAGGGACAGCGAGCTGGTGGACGTGGGCGACAGGAAGCGCCTCGCGTACGGGAAGGCAACGCCGTAGCAGACGACCGCGAGCAGACAGCTCGCGACCGCCGTCCCCCCGGCGCCGCCGAGACCCCGCCACACCCCGAGCACCACCAGCACGCCGACGAACCCGCAGGCCAGGCCGGCCAGACGCCCACCCGTCGGCCGCTCCGCCGGAAAGAACACCAAGGCCGCCAGGAGCGCCACCAACGGAGTGGCCGCGTTGATGACCCCGGCAAGGATGCTCGAGACATGGACCTCGGCCGCGGCGATCAGCGTGAAGGGAACACTGTTGAACAAGACGGCTGCGACGAACAACCGCGTCCAGGTGACAACGCCGCGCGGGAGCCGCTGCCCCCTCATGCGCAGCACCAGCAGCAAGAACCCGGCCCCCAACGCGCACCTGACCAACGCCAGCTGCGCCGGTGAGAAAGCAGCCAGCCCGATCTTCACGAAGAGAAAGCTGCAGCCCCAGACCAGGGCGAGTGCGGTGAACGACCAGCCCCAGCCGCCCGAGCTGAAGACAGCCGGCATCGGAGTACGGGGCCCACCGGGCATCTCGGCAAGTAAGCCACCTCCTGCCTCTGCTCGTGGGGGCGTGGGCACGTCAGTAGCTCTTCAGCATCCCGCCGTCCACGGCATGCATCCTGCCGGTGACGTAGCCGAAGGCTGGGGACGCCAACATGGCGACGAATGCGCCGAACTCGGCCGGGTCGCCGTAACGCCCAGCCGGTATCGACTGCTCAGAGGCCAGGCGCACCTCGGCTTCGGACCCGCCCGTTGTCTGGGCTCGCGCACGGTCCAGCGCGGCGACCCGCGGGGTGTCGAACCTCCCGGGCAGGACGCCGTTGACGGTGACGCCGTCAGCGGCGACGGCCATGCTCACGGTCTTCAGCCACGCGGCCAGCGCCGCTCGCCCGGCGTTCGAGTAGGCGAGGTTCGGGATGGGCTCGACGACGCCGGACGAGAGCACGGCCAGCACTCGTCCGAAGCGACGCTCGCGCATCCCTGGCAACAGGGCGGTCGCCAGCATGATGGGGGTGAGCGTCAGCATCTGCAACGCCGAGCTCCACCCCTCGGGGGTGGTGGCTGCCGGGTCCACGGGAGGCGGCCCGCCGGCGTTGAGGACGACGATGTCAACGTGCCCTCCTGCCAACGCTGCCTCGGCGACGCGCGCCGCAGCTTCCGGCTGCTTCGCATCGGCGGAGACGGTGGTGACCGACACCGAGGTGCGGGCCGAGAGCATGTGGGCAGTCTCGTCGAGGTTCTCCTGACTGCTCGACCAGAGCACGAGGTCGCACCCCTCGTCGGCCAACGCCACTGCTGTGGCACGGCCCAGTCCTGACGTGGCCCCACCGACGATCGCGCGCTTTCCCTGCAGGCCGAGATTCATGTCCGCACGTCCAAGCGGTTGGCGCCGGGCGTCATGCCGACGCGGTCGAATACGTCCGAGAGCTCCCGGGCGGTTGTCTCGTCGATCCGGGGAGCGATCCCTCTCGTCGTCGCCGTGGCGATGGCGCCCCTGCGGCGCAGCACTTCCTTGCGGATGGCTACGCCAACGACCGGCTGGGCCTCGAACTGGATCAGCGGGAGATAGCGGTCGAAGATCGTCCCCGCCAGGTGATGGTCCTTGACCTCGACCGCCTCACGCACGGCCCGGAGGACCTCGGGAAAGGCAAAGCCGGTCATCGTTCCGCAGGCCCCTCGGGTCAGCTCACTCAGCGCACTCACGCCCCCGAGTCCGCCGAAGACCTTGAGGGAGCTGTCTGCCCCCAGGAGCGCCGTGATCTTTGGTGGCGTCGGCGGGTCCTCGAGCTTGACCACATCGGTGCCGGCCGCCTGCAGGCATCGCAGGAGGACCGACACCGGGACCAGCACACCGGTGGCCGCGGGCTCGTCCTGGACCACGGCTGCGATCTCGGCGCCCGTGAATGCCTGCTCGTAGAACCTGGGCAACGCGTCGGTGTTACGCAGCAGCGGGGGCGCTGAGACCATGGCCGCCGCAGCGCCCGCACCCGCGGCATGCGCCACCCGTTCCCGTACGAGCCGGGGCGCCGCAGCCGAGCACCCGACCGCGATGGGAACCCGTCCGGCGGCGGTCGCGACGATGACGTCGAGGGCCTTGGCACGCTCGTCGTCGGTCAGGCTCGTCACCTCACTCATGACACCGAGGACCGTGAGTCCATCGACGCCCCAGGCAATCGCCGCGTCGACGAGGCGCGCCTGGCTGTCGAGGTCGAGCCCGCCATCATCGTCGAAAGGCGTGGGCATCACGAACCAGGTTCCGTGCAATTCGGTCACAGTCGCTCCTTGGAGGAATGGGTCAGCAGGTGGTCCGCGATGTGCTTTCCGATCGCCAGACAGGAGGTGGCCGCAGGCGAGGGCGCGTTGCGAACCAGCGTGAACTGCCCGCTGGAGTCGATGACGAAGTCATCGACGAGTGCACCGGACCGGTCCACCGCCTGAGCTCGCACCCCTGACCAGGCGGGCTCGAGCTGTGCCTCCTCCATGGCCGGGATGAGCTTTTGCGCCTGGCGGGTGAAGTGGGTGCGGGAGGAGACCCCCATCGCCTCACGAAGACCGGTCCGCCAGTTGCTCACGGCCATCCGCCAGAAGCCTTGCCACCTGGCCAGCTTCATGACATCGGTCAGCGATACATTTCGCCGGTAACCCTCCATCGCCAGCGCGAGGACCGCGTTCGGGCCGACGAGAACCTGGCCGGACACGACCCGGGTGAAGTGAATGCCCAGGAAGGGATAGCGCGGGTCGGGGACCGGATAGATGAGACCGCGGACCAGAGGACGGGCGGCGGGGGTGAGCTGCCAATAGACACCCCTGAAGGGGACGATGCGCACGTCGCCGGGGAGGCCCAACAGGGCAGCCACCGAGTCGGTCTGCAGACCCGCACAGACCACGACCTTGTCAGCGGTGAACTCCTCGAGTCCACAGGTCACCACCGCCTGAGCGCCTCTCTGCGTCAGCGCGGTCACCCGCCGCCCAACGCGAACCTCCCCTCCGCCCGCGACAATGTCGGCGCGCAGTGACACCGCGACCGCCTGGTAGTCGACGATGGCCGTACGGGGAGATCTCAGGGCACTGACGCCGACCGCATTCGGCTCGTACTCCCGGATGTCACCGCCGCGCAGGCGCTCGAGGTCGGGAACGCCATTGGCTCGTGCCCGCCGTTCGATCTCATCGAGTCTCCGCTCCTGATCTGCGGCTGTTGCGACGACGAGCTTGCCGACCTCGTCGTAGGCGATTCCCCTTGCCCCGCAGTATTCACGGAGCAGGACGGCGCCCTCGCGGCACAGCCGCGCACGAAGGGATCCAGGCGTGTAGTAGAGCCCGGCGTGGACCACGCCACTGTTGTGGCTCGACTGGTGCGTGGCAACCTCGGGCTCCTTCTCGAGGACGGTCACGGCACAGCCCATCTCCACGAGCTCACGCGCAACTGCCAGCCCCACGAGGCCGGCCCCGATCACGACTACGCGTTCACTTGTCACCGAAGTCACGGTCCCATCTCTCGGCTCACCGGCTCCTGCGCGAGCCCGAGCAGGTCGTACGTGCGTTCTCCGTCCTCCAGCTGGGCGCGGAGGATCGCCTCCTTCGCCAGGCGCCGTTCCCCGGCCTCCAGCGCTCGCTCTGCCCGCGAGCGTGGAACCACCACCGCGCCGTCGGCGTCCAGAATCAGCACGTCGCCGGGAGAGATGTCTGCGCCGCCCACGACGACAGGCACATCGACCTGCCCGCGGACGTTCTTGGTCGTGCCACGGACCCGGACCCATCGCGCCCAGACCGGAAGCCCCAGCTCGCGCAGCTCGTCGGTGTCGCGAACGCCGCCGTCGACGAGGATCGCGGCCACTGCCGCGTGCTTGGCCTGCCGGGCCATCAGCTCGCCGATCATTCCGTACGGTGCCGGCTCCGGCATCGTCAACACCAGCACGTCCCCCGGATTGGCGGCCGCCAGCAGCTCGTGAACGGCGCGGTTGTCACCCTGGCCGCAGGCCGCCGTACGTGCCGGACCCGCGACCCGGCTCCCCGGAACGATCTGGATCCAGGCCGCGTCCAGGATGCCGGCGTCCGGCTCCGCTTCGTGCACGGTGGCCGTGCCCTGCACGGCGAACCGCAGATAGCGCTCAGCGTCGAAGTCCTCAAACTCCATGTGCCGGCCATTCGACTGCCGGCGCGCCGAGCGAAGGACGCGGGTCCCGCATGAACAGCACCACGACGAAACCCCCCGCGAGACCCGCCAGTCCCAACACCGGCCCAGCGGCGCGCAGGGTCAGCACCGAAGCAGCGGCCGCGCACAAGAGGGGACCACTGGCCGTGCCGGCGTCACAGAACAGCCGCCACACGGCCAGGAAAGGCGCCCGCCCGGTCGAGGGGGACCTGTCCGCGCCCAGGGTCATCACGATGCCGCTTCCCAACCCGTTGCCGATCCCGAGCACAAGAGCGACGGTCATCAGCGCCGCGAACCCGTGCGTGAGCGGTAGAGCAAGATGGCCGCACGCCAGGAGCACGAGGCAGGGTAAGGCGGCGGCCGATCTGCCGAAGCGGTCCGAGATGACGCCTGACGGGTAGAACAGCGCCAGGTCGACGGCGGAAGAGAGGGCGAAGATCAGGCTGATCGAGGCCAGGCTGAGCCCGATGTGAGCCCCCCACAGCGGCACGACGACCTGGCGACTGGCCCGCAACATGCAAATGGTGAAAGCTCCGACGCCTGCCGTCGCAAACTCACGGCGGTGATCGCCGACGATCCGCAGCGCATGGGTCCTCTCGGGGTCCCGCTGCCGCCCTTGAGCATCGTGCGGGTCGCGGGCGCGGTACAACAGCCCGAAACCCACGACCGCGCAGACCAGGTAGATGAGGAAAGCCGACGTGGCCGGGCGCGAGGTCGCGAGCAGGAGCAGCGGGCCCAGCACCGCGCCCGCTCGCATCACCCCACCCAGAACCGAGAGCGTGCGTCCCCTCGTGGCCGCGGGAGCGACCCGCGACAAGTGCGTCAGCCGTACCAGGACCCAGACGGCCCAACCGCACGACGAGAGGAAGATCCCGATGCCGAGCATCAGCGGGGAGCCGCTCATCATCGCGATCAGCAGCCCGCAGACGACCATGATCGCGGCGAACGAGCTGGCGCCCTGCTCGCCGACGGCGGCGACCAACGAACCGGCGCTGATGTCGAAGGCCACCGTGCCCAGGCCGTTGGCCGCGACGACCAGGCCGGCCTGGCTCGAGGACGCTCCGAGGCCCTTGGCGGCAAGAGCCAGGACCGGCACGACCGCTCCCTGTCCAGTTGCGAACAGGAGGCTCGGCAGATAGACCGGGGCCAGGAGGGCTCGAAGGGAGGAGCCACCCGGCTGGGAGCGGTCAGGGTCGTGTCGCGCCGCCTGCCTAGGCACGGGCCGAGCCGGGCACACCGCTAGCGCGTAGGCGGTCGGCCGCGAGTCGGAACTGGTCTGCCATCACGGCGGGATCGTCGAGCCGGAAGGGGATCCCGGCCGTGTTCCCAGCCTCGATCTTGGCCAGGATCAGGTCGAACCGCTCGCTCGTCAGCGCCGTGTCCAGGGCCGAGGCCAGCCCGTCCGGACCGTCGACGACGACGGTCGCCAGGCCAAGCCCGACCGACGCTGCGGCAATGTCGACCCGCGCCGCCTGGGACGGCATCCCGTCCGCGGAGGCGTGCTGACCGTTGTCCAGCACGACGACCGTCAGATTGGCAGGCGCATAGCAGACAAGCGTCGGCAGAATGGAGAAGCCCATCAGCATCGAGCCGTCCCCGTCGATGACGCCGACCGGCCCGGGGTGGGACAACGCGACCCCGAGGCCCACCGCTGAGGTCAGACCCATGGAGTCAAGAAGCGGCAGGTGGTTCGACCGGGACGAGATCGCCGCAAGCTCGCGTGCAGTCGCGCCGCAGGTGACGATCAGCAGGTGCTCGGCGAAGAGCCGGTCGATGACCCGCAGTGCATCCATCCGGTTCACAGTGCCACCTCCAGGGCAGGGTGCAGCGCCTCGAAAAGCGTCACGATGGGACGGTGTTGCATGGAGGACAGCTCTGCTGCGGCCCGCGCGGACAGCCGCCAGATGTCGACCGGATCGCTCACCCCGAGCGCCTCGACACGGATACCGATGGCTCGCAGCAGCGCGGGCACCGGCTCCGATATCGACTGAATCATCGAGTTGTACTCCCCCAGACCGCCACGCGTGTTGGCGTAGATCGGAAATCCGACGTGGTAAGCCTGCGCAAACGTGGTCAGAGCCGTGAGGGCGTTGCCAAAACCGTTGTCCTGCATGACGATCGCGACCTTGGCTCCAGCCAGCCGCATGCCGCCTGCGATCCCGACCGCCTCCTCCTCGCGGTTGGCCATGATGGACCGAACGCCGGCAGCCTCAAGTCCGCGGATGACAGGTGCGGAGTGCGAGGACGGGACGTAGACGAAATCGGTGACACCCCAGTCGACCATGCCTGCGACAAGTGCGTCGAGGAATGCGTTGGACGCCTTCACCTGCCACCACCTCTGATAAGCGCGCGAAGCCGCGCGGGGCGCGGAGATCCGATGAAGGCCAGCGTCACTGAGGCCGCCTGACACGCGGTGAGGTCGCGCGCTTCGACCGGGGTCGCTCGCTGGGGTTCGCGGGAGCCTCCACCTGGGAGAAGAAACCTCGGAGCATGGCGGCCGTGGCCTCGAGGTGGTCCGCCATGTAGAGCTGGGCCGCATCCGGGTTGCCGGCGACGACCGCGTCGACGATGAGTCGATGCTGCTGGTTGGAATGCTGCAGCTTGGTCGGGATGAGCGGCGTAGCCGCGAGCAGATCGTGCACGAACACCTCTGCCTCCGTCACCGCCTGGACCAGCAGCCGGGAGCCGGACATCTCAGCTATCGCGAGGTGGAGTCGCGAGTCGACCTGGCGGTAGTGGTCTGGTTGAGCCTGCGTCGTGCGGTCGAGGCAGCTGAGCAGATGATCGCGGTCCTCCTCGGTCAAGGACCGGCCGGCGGCTGACCGGGCCGCCTCGACCTCCACCGCCCGCCGAAACGTGAGCACGTCGTAGAGAGACGGAGCCAGAGCCGGCCGGCCGGCCAGCCGCTTTGCCGAGAGGTCAAGCGCATCCCTGCGGACGAAGGACCCGCCGCCCCGGCCCGGCCGAGACTCGATCAGCTCGGCCTCTCGCAGAGCGGCCAGTGCCTCTCGCAGGGTCGCTCTTCCGACCCTGAACCGCAGGACCAGCTCGCGCTCGCCGGGAAGCCGCTCGCCGGGCACCAGAATGCCCACCTTGATGGCGTGCAGCAGACGCTCCACGGTCTCCTCGAGGGCGGTCGTGCCCCGGATGGCCCGGAACATCGTCTCCGAGACCTGCGCGGAGTCCGGTACGGCGTGGACCTCCACAGCCAGAGCTTTCAGGTTGATCCCCGCGAGAGTTTCCTGCTTGGCCATCACACATCGCCCCCAGATCCAGAACCTGACAGGAACCGCCAGTTGTTGGTCACCGACAGAGTATGAATCCACTCGTCGGTCACGCCGAGAGCACGCAGCATCGGCAGGAACTCCGAGACGACGGCTCCATAACCTGCTCCGCCGCCAGCTTGCAGCCTCGTGACCATAGCCGTGTCGGTGGACAGGACCACACGGTGTCCGAAGCCGGCCTCGAGCAGCTGGACGAGACGCTCGGCTCGCACCTCGTCTGTCTGGTAGCGCAGAGAGTTGATGCGATCGAAGCCGAGCCAAGCGCCGCTCTCCACGACGCCGACGTGCGCGCTGTTGTCGTCCAGGCAGTCCATGTGGCCGATGATCACCCGGTCGAGGTCAGCGCCTCCGTCACGAAGCATCTGGACCTGCTGCTCCCAACCGACGCCCTGCGCCGTGTGGGTCATCAGCGGCACCCCGGTCTGAGCCTGGGCCTGCGCGCTTGCGGCGAAGACCTTCTCCTCGAGGGCGGTCGCACGACCCTCGGTCATGCCGACCTCACCGATGGCTCCGGCCCTGATCCCGGTGTCGTCTATGCCAACCTCGATCTCGTGGACGATCCCGGCGGCGATCGCCTCCGCGGACATCGCCTCGAGACCTTCGGGGAAGAATCCCTCACGGTAATGGCCGGCCGAGGCGACGATGTGGACACCGCTCTTGTCGGCAAGGTTGCGCAGGAAATCCGGCTCTCGCAGGTGTCCACTGTTGCCGACGTCGACCACGAGGCTGACGCCGGCGAGCCTGGCGGCCGCCAGCTCATCGGAAACCATGCCCTCGTCCCGCAGGACATATTCGGGTCCGAACCCTGCCGAGAGGTCGCAACTCAGGTGCTCGTGGATGAGCGCCATGCCGCCGCCGGCCTCCAGTGCCCGGATGTCAACGTCGCCCAGGACAGTACGCAGTTGGCTTTTGTCGATCATCTGCACGCTCCATTCTTGTGATGGTCGTCGACCTCAGGACAGATCGGGTCAACGACGAAGTCGCAGGCCGGCAAGCACATCGGTGACATCAGGAGTTGACGCGAGGTTGCCCAATGCTGCCAGCAGCTCGGTCGGCTCCCCGGCGAGCGACAAGCCCTGAGACGCCGCCAAGAACTTGCGCTCGATGTCGGCGCGGGTCAGTGGCGCGTCGGGGTGCCCCGGTGGGGCGTCAGTGACGACGTGCAGGGTGGTGCCATCCCTCAAGGTGACCGTCACCGAGGTCTCGCCCTCCTCGGCTGCGGGGTTTTCGACCACGTCTACCCGCTCCTTGGCGAAGGCGTTCACATCGGTCGCCGCCAGCCGTTCCGTCGAGAACTGTTGCAGCCCGCACTCACGGTCGAGCAGCACGACCGAGGCGATGTAGCGGGAGGACAACCGGGCCGTGAAGGAGTCGGGCCAAGGCATGTCGCCATGCATCGCGAACGCCTTGCTCGAAAGGCTGAGGACAACGCGCTCCACCAGGTCACTGTCGAACCTGTCGTCTGACAGCACGCCGACGACAGCACCCACGACGGACTGCATCAGCGCCGCCACCGGCCAGGACCGGAGCGAGATCTGCATGAGCTGCCAGGTCTCGCCCAGACCATCGGTGATCTGGTCGGGATCACCTCCATCGCTGTAGGTGTTGAGCAGCCCACCAACCGGGTTGGTGAGGATGTCGGCGCAGCCGGAGAACCCATGCTCCGCCAGGGTTGCA
>JAWWOL010000221.1:0-3824 GCA_033851695.1 Frankiales bacterium | reverse complement strand
GGGTCCCGGGGGACGTTCACCGTCCAGCCGGGACTGTGCGTCCGGATCATGACCGGCGCCCCCGTGCCGAGCGGTGCCGACGCGGTGGTGCCGGTCGAGTGGACCGACGCGGGTCTCGTCCAGGTCTGCGTCCGTCGCGGTCCTGCGGTCGGCAACGCGATCCGCAAGGCCGGCGAGGACGTCGCCGCTGGAGCAACCGTCCTGGCTCGGGGCACCTACCTGCAGGCCGCCCAGCTGGGTCTGATCGCGGCGGTCGGCAGGAGCCGGGTGCGCGCACGCCCCAAGCCCCGCGTGGTCGTCATCTCGACCGGCTCCGAGCTGGTCGACCTCGGCGATCCCTTGCTGCCAGGGCAGATCTACGACTCCAACGGTTACACGCTGGCCGCCGCGGCACGTGAGGCCGGGGCCATCGCCTACCGGGTCGGGCCGATCGGCGACGACCCGCGCATCCTGATCGACACCATCGAGGATCAGCTGATCCGGGCCGACCTGGTGGTCACGACGGGCGGGGTCAGCGTCGGCGCGCACGACGTCGTACGCGAGGTGATCGGCCGGCTCGGCGACGTGCGGTTCAACCGGGTCGCGATGCAGCCCGGCCAGCCGCAGGCGTTCGGCACCATCGGTGACGACAAGGTCCCGTTCTTCGGCCTGCCAGGCAATCCGGTCAGCGCACTGGTCTCGTTCGAGGTCTTCGTCCGTCCGGCCATCCGCCGGATGCTCGGCTCCGAGCCGATCCACCGGCCACGGGTACGGGCCCGGCTCACCCAGCCGCTCGTGTCACCCGCCGGCCGGCGGCAGTTCGTCCGCGTACGACTGACCGTCGAGGACGGCGAGTACGTCGCATCCCCGGTCGGCGGCGCCGGGTCCCACCTGATCGCGGCGATGGCGCACGCCAACGCGCTGGCCGTCGTGCCGGAGGAGATCACCGAGCTGCCGGCGGGGACGCCCGTCCCGGTGATGGTGCTCGAGCGGCGGCACGGGTGACCGAGCGTGGGTTGACCCATGTCGACGCCTCCGGCGCCGCCCGGATGGTCGACGTCAGCGGCAAGGACGTCTCCCGGCGTACGGCGGTCGCGAGCGGCCGGGTGCTGGTCTCCGCCGAGGTCGTCGGGCTGTTGCGGGGCGACGGCGTGCCCAAGGGGGACGCGCTCGGGGTCGCCCGGATCGCGGGCATCATGGCCGCCAAGCGCACCCCGGACCTGATCCCACTGTGTCACCCGATCGCGCTGTCCGGTGTCGAGGTCAGCCTCACCGTGCTCGACGACGCGGTCGGCATCGAGGCAACCGTGCGCACGACCGACCGCACCGGAGTCGAGATGGAGGCGCTGACCGCCGTCAGTGTTGCGGCGCTGGCCCTGATCGACATGGTCAAGGCGGTCGACCCGGCGGCCGTGGTCACCGAGGTGCGGGTCGAGCAGAAGACCGGCGGGGTGCACGGCGACTGGCAGCGACCCGCAGGTCCGGGATGACCGGGCTGCCGACGGGTGCCCGCGCCGTCGTGATCACCGTCTCCGACCGGTCCTCCGCCGGTGAGCGCCCCGACCTGTCCGGCCCGCTCGCCGCCGAGCTGCTCGCCGCACTCGGTTTCGACGTCGGCCCGGTCGTGGTGGTGCCGGACGTGGTGGCGGACGTCGAGGCAGCCCTGACCGCGGCCGTAGGGGCCGGCGCCGACCTGGTGGTCACGACCGGGGGCACCGGCATCGCCCCGCGCGACGTGACCCCCGAGGCCACGGCCCGGGTGCTGGACACCGTCGTGCCGGGCATCGCCGAGGCCATCCGCGCCTACTCCCGCGAGGCCGTACCCACCAGTGCCCTGTCCCGCGGCACCGCAGGCCTGAGTGGTCGCACCCTGCTGGTCAACCTGCCCGGCTCGCCCGGCGGTGTGCGTGACGGGGTGGCCGTGCTGGCCACCCTGGTCGGCCACGCACTCGCCCAGCTGCGGGGAGCCGGCGACCACGCGTCTCCCGGGTGAGCAAGGCAAGCGCCGCCTGGCCGGTGCGGCTCAGGGACGGCAACCTCGAGGTTCGCCCGCTGCGGCTGCGTGACGTCCGGCGCTGGATCATCGCGCGGCAGACGTCCGCCGCCTGGTTGGCGCCGTGGGAGGTGACCCCGCCCGGTCAGCGGTCGACGCCACCGGCCGGCTGGTCGACCTTCGTCGTGACCCTCGGCCGGCTGCGCGAGGAGGCCGAGGCCGGCAAGACGCTGCCCTTCGCCATCGTGCTCGACGGGGCACTGGTGGGACAGGTGACCCTCGGCAACCTGGGCCGCGAGCCCCGGGAGCCGGCCTATGTCGGCTATTGGATCGACCGTACGCACGCCGGCCGCGGAATCACCCCGCGTGCGCTCGCCCTGGTGCTCGACCACGCTTTTGCCACACTGGACCTGCCGCGCGTCGAGGCCAATATCCAGCCGGACAACGACGCCAGCCGCCGGGTGGTGGAGAAGCTCGGCTTTCGGCTGGACACCTTGCGGCCAGGGCATTTGCACGTCGCGGGCGCCTGGCGCGACCATCTGCGATTCGAGCTCACCCGCGAGGATGCCCGCCTGGGACTGATTTCCCGGACCCGCCCTGTCCGATAACGGGTTCTGGCATTTTGCTGAGAACTTGTGACGATCGGCGACACACCGGCGCAGGTCCAACGGGTTCGTCACAACCGTCGCTACCGTCACATCCGCAAGCGACTGAAATCGACGAGGGGAGGCCACGGACCATGAACCTCAGCGGTGTCATCGTCGTGGTCATCGTCGCGCTGTGGGGCAGCCTGCTGATCCCGGCGCTCGTGCGCAAGCACGACACTGTGACCGAGGTCCGCTCGGTCGACAGGTTCTCCTACGCGTTGCGCATCCTCTCCCGCCGCACCCCCTACATCCCGGGCCGCCGCGACGTCCTGGTCCAGCGCAAGTCGGCCGAGGCGCGCCGGCCCGCGGTCAGCCCGTCCGCCGGCTTCGTGGCCGAGCTGCCCGGCGCCCGGCACGTGCCCAGCGCACGCGACGCAGCCCGACGCAGCGCCGTCGCCGCCAAGCGCCGGCGCACGCTGCTCGCCCTGCTGCTCGCCCTCGTGCTGTGCCTCGCGCTGGCGCTCACGTCCGGCGGTCGCTGGTGGCTGACCGTCGGCATCAGCGCCGTGCTGCTGGTGATGTACGTGACCAACCTGCGCTCCGAGGCTCAGCAGCAGCAAACCATCGCCCGGCGCAGGGCGCAGGCCAGGCGCAGGGCCGGACGCACCGCAGCACCCGCCCGCGCCACAGCCCCCGTACGCCGGCCAGCACCGGTGGCCGCCGAGCTGCCGGCCAGGTCCGCCGGCGTTGCCGACACGCGGCCCGACGGCAGCTGGGCGCCGGTGCCGGTGACCCTGCCGACCTACGTCACCAAGCCGGTCGTGTCCCAGCCGACCGTCGCCCCGCCCACCGGCGGGTGGTACGACGGCGTCCTCGCCGAGCAACGGGCCGGCCGCTACGCCTCCGGCGGGGACGTCTACGACCAGATGAGCGATGACGAGGTCGCCGACGGCCATTACCTCGGGCTCAGCAGCGACGACGAGGCGCTGTACGGGCTGGACGGACTCGACGCCATCATCGAACGGCGACGGGCCGTCAACGACTGAGACGCCACTGTGTCGCCCGGCCGTGGCCGGACCGCGGCATGGTAACGTCGGCAGCCGTTCCGGGGCACTAGCTCAGTTGGTAGAGCGCTGCGTTCGCATCGCAGAGGTCAGGAGTTCGAATCTCCTGTGCTCCACAAGAAGTGAGGAAGGCGCAGGCCCATGACCGTCGGGGATCCTGAGCAGCCTCCTGTTCCCGAGGGTGGCGCCGAGCCTGTCGTG
>JAWWOL010000417.1:0-3739 GCA_033851695.1 Frankiales bacterium | reverse complement strand
GCAGCTCGGCGCAGGACACCGCCGCATGCACCAGGTCGGGCCGGTCGAAGAGCACGCCGGCCTCGACCAGGCCGGCGACCGCGAGGCCGTTCCAGGCTGCCACCACCTTGTCGTCCCGTGCCGGGGCGACCCGTTCTGCCCGAGACGCCAGCAGCCGCAGGCGGACTGCCGTCTCGCGCGCCGGGTCGTCGGAGTCGGCGAGCAGCTGGAGGACCGACGATCCGTGCTCGAAGCTGCCGGCGTCCGTGACGCCGTACAGGGCCTCAGCCCACTCACCGTCCTGCGGGCCGAGAGCGTCGACCAGCTGCTCCGGCGTCCAGACGTAGAACTTGCCCTCCACTCCCTCGGTGTCGGCGTCGAGCGCCGAGGCGAACCCGCCCTCGGGGGTCCGCAGGTCCCGTACGAGGAAGTCTGCGGTGTCGACGGCAACCCGTCGCGCCAGCGCGCGTACGGCCGGGTCGGTGGTCTGTCGCCAGAGGTGGCAGTAGACGCGGAGCAGCAAGGCGTTGTCGTAGAGCATCTTCTCGAAGTGGGGGACGACCCAGGAGGCGTCGGTGGAGTAGCGGGCGAAGCCGCCGGCGAGCTGGTCGTAGAGGCCGCCGCGGGCCATCGCCTCGCAGGTGCGCTCGACCATGTGCATGGCCTGCACCTCCCCCGTGCGGGCGGCGTGGCGGAGCAGCCACTCGAGCACCATCGACGGCGGGAACTTGGGAGCACCGCCGAAACCACCGCGGACGGGGTCGAACCCCTTGGCCAGCAGAGCGACTGCGTCATCGACCAGGGTTGGCGTGAGCTTCCCGGACCCCGCGGCAGCGCCCTGCTGGCCGGCGAGCTGGGCCACGATGTGCGCCCCGGCCTCGAGCACCTGTTCGCGCTGGTTGGTCCAGGCCTCCACCACCGACGACATGAGCTGGCCGAACGACGGGGTCCCGTACCGCGGGGTCGGCGGGAAGTAGGTGCCGCAGTAGAACGGCTCCGCCGCCGGCGTGAGGAAGCAGGTCATCGGCCAGCCGCCCTGCCCGGTCATCGCCGTGGTGGCCTCCATGTAGACGGCGTCGACGTCCGGCCGCTCCTCGCGGTCGACCTTGATGCAGACGAAGTGCTCGTTCATGTACGCGGCAGTCTCGTCGTCCTCGAAGGACTCATGGGCCATCACGTGGCACCAGTGGCAGGCGGCATAACCCACGGAGAGCAGCACGGGGACCCCGCGGCGCCCGGCCTCGGCGAAGGCCTCGGGCGTCCACGGCCACCAGTCGACCGGGTTGTCCTTGTGCTGCAGCAGGTACGGGCTGGTGGCGAGCGCTAGACGGTTCGGCATGACGCCCACCTTCCCTCGGGGTACACGGCTCAGGATAACGGTTGGGTATAGTTGCTTGACGAACGAAAACAACCAGCCGTACGCTCCGCCTGGTCAACCTCACGACAGAACAGGGACGGACGTCACCGGTGGAGCTCTCGACAGAACCGACGCGCTACTCGCCGGCCTCCGGCATGCGCGCGCTGAACTCGCGGGAGCACAACATCGGCGCCCTGTTCGAGACGGTGCTCACCAAGGGTCCGCTGTCCCGCCGTGACGTGGCCCGGCTGACCGGGTTGTCGGCCGCCTCGGTCACCAAGCTGGTCAAGCCGATGATCACCAACGGCTACCTGGTCGAGAACGACCGGGAAGCCGGCGTCCCCGGCCGCCCGCAGATCCCGCTGCAGGTCGATCCGTCACGGCACTTCGCGGTGGGCCTCAAGCTGATGAACTCCGAGATCGTCGGCGTCGTCGCGGATCTGCACGCCGAGGTGCAGTCCTCGTACCGGCTCAAGCTCACCAAGTCCACCCCCGGAGATGTGGTCGACGCGGTCGAGAAGATCACCCAGATCCTGCTCGACGAGTCCCCCATCCAGCGGGATCGCCTGCTGGGCATAGGGATCGGCCTGTCCGGACACATCAACGGCTCGACCGGCGTGCTGCACCAGTCACCGCTGCTCGGGTGGCGCAACGTGCCGCTGCGGCAACTGGTGGCGGACCGCCTCCAGGTGCCCGTCGTCATCGAGAACGACGTCAACACCCTCGCCGTCGCGGAGCAGTGGTTCGGCCCCGGCAGCAGCTACGGCAGCTTTGCCGTCGTCACCGTCGGTGCCGGCGTCGGCTGCGGACTGGTCCTCGACGGCCAGCTGTGGCAAGGGATCAGCGGTGCCGCCGGCGAGTTCGGCCACATGGTCGTCGACCCGGACGGGCCAGAATGCCATTGCGGCAAGCGGGGCTGCCTCGAGTCGATCGCCAGCGACACCGCCATCGCCGCCGCCATGTCGCGGGCGGTCGGCCGGCGGATCAGCAAGGTGTCCCAGGTCGTGGCCCTTGCCCACGCCGGAGACCCTGATGCACAAGGAGTTTTCGCCCAGGCAGGCGTCGCTCTCGGCAGGGCGCTCGCTGCCCTGGTCAACCTGCTCAACCCGCCCCTGATCATTCTCTCCGGTGAAGGGATCACCGCCTCAGACCTGTTCATCGACGCGCTCCGCGCGGAGCTCGAGCGGGACGCGTTCTCCACCACTGCGCAGGACTGCACGCTGCTCGTACGGCCACTGCCCGACGAAACCTGGGCCAGAGGCGCAGCCGCCACCATGCTCCGCCACGGCGTCCTGAGCTCCCTCAGCGCGCTCTCCGACGAGGTCCGCTCCTAGCCCCGAGCACCCCTCTTGCTCCCTCAGCAAGCCCCCCAGCACGCCCCTCCGGCACGACAAGACTGTCTACCGGCTTTCACGGAAGTAGGAGTTCGATGCTTTCCTTGCTCGGCAGTCGTACCACCCGTCTGATCGGCGTCGCCGCCATCGGGACGATGACGCTCACCTCGGCCTGTGGCAGCAGCTCAGGCTCCAACGCCGCCGCCACAGCTGCTGCCAGCACGGCCGCATCCGCAGCAGCCTCCGGGGCGGCAACTGCGACGACCGGGGCGGCCGCGGCCACCACGGCGGCAGCCACGACAGCAGCAAGCTCCGGCAAGAAGGTCACGCTGACCTTCTGGGGCACCTATGGCAACGGTGGCAACAAGACCCAGACCGACGCGCTCAGCAAGACGATCATCCCGGCGTTCGAGAAGGCCAACCCTGACATCACGATCAAGTACGTCGACATCCCGTACGACTCGCTGCTGCAGAAGCTCACCACCAGCGCGGCCGGAGGACAGCTGCCCGACCTGGTGCGCGCCGACCTCGGCTGGGTCTCGAAGTTCGGCGCCCTCGGCGTCTTCGCGCCACTCGACACCAAGATGAGCGACTTCCAGACCCTGGCTGCGAACACCTACCCCGGCAGCCTGGCGACCAACAAGTGGAACGGCCACTACTACGGCCTGCCGCTCGACACCAACACCCGAGTGCTGATCAGCAACCCGACAGCCCTTGCCAGTGCTGGGATCTCGACCCCGCCGGCGACCTTCGCGGACCTCAAGGCCGACGCCCCCAAGCTCGCGGCCAAGAAGGTCTCGGTGTTCGCCGACGGCGGCCTCCAGGGCTGGAACGTCTACCCGTGGATCTGGTCGGCCGGCGGCGAGGTCACCAGCCCCGACGGCACCAAGGCCACGGGATACCTCAACAGTGACGCCAGCGTCGCCGGCGTCCAGATGCTGGTGGACCTCTACAAGTCCGGCGCGATCCCCAACCTGATCATCGGCAACAAGGGCGCCACCCAGACCTCGGACGGCCTGCCGAAGGGCCAGTACGCGGACATCCTCGACGGTCCGTGGCAGGCCGGCAT